>VFKT01000237.1 GCA_009885395.1 Deltaproteobacteria bacterium
CGACGCCGACGACCTTGATCTTCGCGCCTTCCATCATCCCACCAAATCCACCACTCATTGCTGCCTCCACGCCCCTGTAGCGCGGCCCCGCCGGCCGTCGCTCAGAAGAACTCCCTCAACCAATCCCCCATGCGGTTGCGAAAACGCGAGACCACGCCTGCCGGCATTGAATCCAGCAGCTCGAAGTTCTCGGCTTCCTCTCCCGCCAACTCCAGCAACCCGATCGTCGTGGCCCACATCGGGCCCGAAACGACGTCGCCTACACCGGCTATGTGATGCGGTTCGCCAAAACGCACCGGTAGCCGAAAAACAGTCTTGGCAAGCTCGACCAGGCCCGGCAGGGCGGCCGTCCCGCCGGTCAGAACCACGCCCGCCGGCACGCTGCCGATCAGGCCGGTCTCTTCGAGTCGCTCGCGCACCAGCGAAAGAATCTCCTCGGCTCGCGGCTCGATGATTTCGGCCAGAATCTGCCGCGAGAGCATGGCCGGCTCTTGCCCGCTCATGCCGTTGACTTCGACGCGTTCGTCCGGCCGAACCGCGCTGGCAAGAGCCTGGCCGTGGCGGAGCTTGAGCCGTTCGGCTTCTGCCGAACTCACCCGCAGACCGGCCGCAATATCGCTGGTGATATGCCCGCCCCCAAGACCCAGCACCGAGACCCGCCGGATCGCGTTGTCGCGCACCGCGACCAGCGCCGTGGTGCCGCCACCGATATCGATCACAACGACACCCAGTTCGCGATCCTCCGCCGTCAAAACAGCACGCGCCGAGGCCACCGGAGCCGCAACCACCTGCGAGACCTGCAGCCCCGCCTGGTTGCAGCAGCGAACGATGTTCTGCGCCGCGCCTTTGGACGCCGTCAGCACGTGCGCCCGGACTTCGAGCCGAACCCCCGTCATGCCCTGCGGATCGCGGATCCCGGCCTGGCCATCGACAATATAATCCTGCGGCAGGATGTGGATGACTTCGCGGTCCTCCGGCAGAGCCACGGCGCGCGCGGCATCATGCACCCGCTCGAGATCATCGGCACCAACTTCGCGCTTGCGCACCGGCGTCATGCCGACGCTGTCGAGACTCCGGACGTGACTGCCGCCCAGGCTGACGAGAACAGCGCGGATATCGCAATCGGCCATCCGCTCGGCTTCGCGCACCGCATTGCTGATCGATTGCACGGTGGCATCGATGTTGACGACCGCACCGCGGCGAAGGCCTCTCGAGGGCGCGGTACCGACCCCAACAATGCGTGGACGACCGGCTACCCGTTCGGCAACCAGCACCGCCGTGCGGTGCGTGCCGATGTCGAGGGCAACGACGATCTCCGCGCGCGTTGCCACTTCAGGCCGCCCTCCGCACACCCGCGCCGGGTGGCGCGGGCGTTTTCCAACGGACGACGGCCGTCTGTCCGTCGAGCAACTCGATCGCACCCTGGCGCGCCGACGCACCCGCCCCGGGCTCGAAGGCCCCGCCCTCGGCCATGCGCCGCAGCAACGCGAGCTTGCCTTTGAAATCCTGCCAGCCGAGGTCGATCCGAAGCTGTCCATCTTCCGAGTAGAGCGTGACCTCGGGCGTCGGCCCGCTTGTGGCGAGTGCGACTTCGGAAATTTCGACGCCTGCCGCGCCCTGGTCAAGTTCCTGCGCGAGCGTAAGCACCTGGCGGAGGTCGGCGCGCCGTGGCAGCGCGTCTTCGTCCGTGCCGCTGGCCGCCAAGGTCACAATCGGCAACGCCGGATCGGGATCGTCCACCCGGCCGATCACCGAACCCTCGCCCGTGACCAGATGAAACGCGTCGTCGACGCGCAGCAGGGCAACGGCTTGGCGCTCTTCGATCGAGACTCTGAGGCGGTCGGGCAAGAGGCGGTCGACTTGAGCTTCGGCGATTTCGGGCCGCGCGCGCAGGCGTTGCTCCAGCGCAGCAGGCTCAATTCGCCAGATGCTTCGGCCTTCCTCCACCAACCCCAGCCACCCTTCCACCACAGCCGGCGACAACCGGCGAGCCCCGACCACCACCACTTCGCGAACCTCGAAGTAACGGTGATTCGTGCAATAGCGCAGAAGCGGCAGGGAAGTAAAGCAGGCAAGTGCGATCGCAAGGGCTGGGAGGAAATTGGCCGGCATGCTGAGCCAGCGCCGGCCACGCTCGAATCGTCGCAACCAGCTGTGGTCACGCAGGCGGGCATGGGTCTCACGGCGCGTAGATGTGCGAGACCGTCGACGCTGAAGCCCCTTCCCCTCCATCCACCCCTCCCCACCCCATGGCCCCTC
>VFKT01000282.1 GCA_009885395.1 Deltaproteobacteria bacterium
GCCTGCCATCTGGACGGTGGTACCGGCCGGCCTGATTCTCGTGCAGCCCGATCTCGGGACAGCGAGCGCACTCGCCCTGGTCGGCATCAGCGTCACCTTGATGGCTGGGCTGAGCCGGGGCACGCTTGGCCTCATCGGGCTGGCTGTCGCCGGTGTGATTCCACTCGGGCCGCTGCTCTTTAGTCAACTCAAAGACTATCAGAAAAACAGGATCTTTACTTTCCTTGATCCGGAATCGGATCCGCTCGGTGCCGGCTACCACGTCATCCAATCGAAAATCGCCATCGGGTCGGGCGGTTTCTCCGGCAAGGGCTTTCTCTCTGGCACCCAGGCCCGGCTCGATTTCCTGCCCGAGCAGCACACGGATTTCGTTTTCGCGGTGCTCTCGGAAGAGTGGGGTTTTGTCGGAGTTGCCTTCGTGCTCAGCCTTTATCTGGCTTTGCTGCTGCGTGGCCTCGTCGTCGTGCATCGGGCCAAGGAACGTTTCGGGGCCTTGCTGGCGTTCGGGGTGCTGGCCAACATCTTCTGGCAGGCGGCGATCAACCTGGCGATGACGACCGGCCTCTTCCCGGTGGTCGGGATCACGCTGCCTTTCCTGAGCTATGGCGGCTCGTCGCTGGTGGCGCTGATGCTCGGCGTGGGACTCGTGCTCAATATCAATATGCGACGGCTGTCGCGCGAGCGGCTGCCACGGCTCTGAACTCGGGCTGCTGCGTCGCGCGCCAACCCTCCAGGTCTGGGCTCGGCAGTTGGGGTGCCGCCTTGTTCAGGCCAGGACGGAGGAGACCGCCTGGGTCAGCTTGGCCTTGGGCACCGCGCCGACGATCTGTTCGTGCACCACGCCGCCCTTGAAGAGAATCAGGTTCGGGATGCCGCGGACGCCATAGCGGGACGGGGTCTGGGGGTTGTCGTCGACGTTCAGCTTGACAACCTTGAGCTTGCCCTCGTTCTCGCGGGCGAGCTCCTCGATCAGCGGCGCGATCGCCCGGCAGGGTCCGCACCAGGGAGCCCAGAAATCGATCAGAACCGGCAGTTCCGATTTCAGGACTTCCTGATCGAAGGTTGCATCGCTTACTTCCAAAAGTCCGGCCATGTTTGGGTACTCCGTTCCAGGTCGTGTGCGGCCAACCTAACAACGCTCCCTTGGCGCTGCCAGCGTGGCTAGCGCTCGACGATTCCACGATCGGAAGGGATGGCGCTGCCGGAGCACCGCCCCGAGGTCGACTCGCACCCCTTAGCCGCCGCCCTGCCCGAGCAGCTTTGGGTCGCTGACTTCCAGCTTGGCCGCGACCACCGCTCTCAGATGTTGCACCAATGGCACGAGGGTTTCGGTCTGGTCGAAGGCGCCCTCCCGGATCGCTGTCGCAAGGCCCAGGTTGCGCCGGGCCAGGGCCTCCGCGCGCAAACCCGGCTCCTGCGGCTGCACTTCGACGCCGAGCAGCGCGTCAAGCCGTTGCCACTCCTGCTGCAGCGCCTCGTCGCCCTGGCGGATCTCGCGCGCCACGAGGCGGACGGCATTGGCCCCCACCCGGGCCAAAAACTGCAACCGGCCACTGGTCGCCGGAACGATTTCATCAAGCAATAATCGCGCGACGGCTTCCAGAATTTCGGTCGATTGTGGACGGTCGTGCATCAGGCGATCCCCTTGCCTTCGATCAGACCCAATAATTCCCATTCGGTCTCGGCGGTGCGCCGACCGATCATCGCGAGTTCGACATCGCGTGAAATGCCCTCGATGAAAGCCCGCAACTGGACCAGGGTGAAAACGCCCCAGCGAAGGTTGCCGAAGATTTCCCAGAAACGGAGAGCCTCGGGGTCAACCGGCGTGGCCGTTGCCTCCTGGTAGGCCGCAGCCAGGGCCTCGCGGCTGCCGACACCACCGCAACTCAATTCCGGACGACCGAAGCGCCAGGAACGTCCACAAAGCCAGCCCAGATCTTCGAGTGGATCGCCGATATGGGCCAGCTCCCAATCCAGCACGGCCTGCAGGCCACTTGCATCAACCATCACATTACCGATCCGGAAATCGCCATGAACCAGGGCACGCCGCGAAGTCGATGGGCGATGGTTTTCAAGCCAACGCAGCGCGAGCTCAAAGACCGGATGCTCTTCGACCTTGGTCTGCCGATAGAGCGTCGCCAGCCCGTTGAGCGCGGCCTCGACCAGATCGCCTTTGCCCGCGGCCCCGGGCAGCGCGGCCAGGGCTTCGTCCTCTACCGCAACGCTATGGATCGCGGCCAGGGCGCGCGCCAACTGTGTCGGCAGGAGGGTTCGTGCCGCCGCATAGGCCTCGTCGCGCACGATGCGCCGCCCGATGGATTCGCCCGAGATCCGGGTCGCAAGATAGAACGGTCGACCGAGCGCGTCGTCGCCCACAAAAAGAGGCGTTGGTACTGGCACACCGTGGCGATGCACCGCCCGGAGCAGATTGAATTCCTCGCGCGCCCCCAGCGCTTGCTGCCCGGCGGGGCGGAAGACCAGCAGCACGGCCTCATGCCTGGCCTGACGCCCATCCATCCATTCGAGATCGAGGTCGCAAGCAAACGCACGCCGGGTCGCGCCTCCTGTCATAGAGCGAAATCCGCTGACGCTGACCTCTTTCGCTCCGGTCTCCCCTTTGAGAAAAGCCTCCAGCCGACCCGGTATTTCAGCAGCATTCACAGCCGTGCTCCCTCAGACGAAAAGCATGGCCAAGCGCTGGAAGAACCAGAACGCCGCCAGCGATCCAATCAAATAGACGGGTACGGCGCGAGCCCACGCCGGGAGTGGTCTCGGCAAGCGCCTGACCAGAAGACCAAACGCGACCACGACCAGGACAAACGCGATCTGGCCGGATTCGAGGCCGAGGTTGAAGGAGAACAACGCCAGCGGGATTTCGCCCGACGGGAGCCCCGCCTCTCGCAGCGCGCCGGCGAAACCAAGCCCGTGCAGCAAGCCGAAACAAAAGGCCATCCACCACGGACGACGACCAAAGCCGTCTCGACGTTCCTCGGGCCGGGCGAGTTCGACCGCGAGCACAAAGATGCTGGCCGCGATCGCGACCTCGACCGGCCCCTGTGGCACCTGAATCCAGTCGAGAGCGGCCAAGGCCAGGGTGATGCTATGACCAATCGTAAAGGCCGTAATTGTCGCCAGCAGGGCAGTGAGCGTCTGAGTCAGGAGCACGAGTCCGAAAACAAAGAGCAAATGGTCGGGGCCGCCGAGGATATGGTCGACGCCCAGCCGCGCGTAATCATAAAATACCGCCCAGCGCGATGGCTGCGCCGGCACCACGATCTCGGGCTCTGCCGCTCGGACGACGCGCTGCAAAATGCGCCCGTCGAGGAAGCTCATCCGCACCAGAGCATCAACGCCCACCGTCTCAAGCCCGGCCACACCGACCCGCTCACCGATCAGCCCGCCCCTACAGCGCATCTCGAACCGTATCGTGACGCTGCTCTCGCCGCGTTCTTCGACCGCCTCGCCAAGCACACAATCGGGCGGCAGGATCGGCTCTTCCCTGGCCCCGGGGGCGCGAACGATCGAGGTCTTCCAGCGCACCCGCCAGAGTCCGTCGCCCTCTTCGACGAATTCGAGCAAGGCTGGCGCGAGCGGGTGGGCGAGCGCGAACGGGGTGCTCATCAGAATGCCTGCCACCAGCGCCCCGACACCTGCGAGAGCAGGCCAGCGCAAAATTCGCATCCTGCTTTCGTCGACGATGTGGCGCCTCGTCATTCCGAATCCATGGCTTTCGACAGCAGGGGATCGGTCGTCTCAGCCGGCATTTCGACCCGCACGCCGTGCAAGCGTCGAAGCGTGCGTAGAACCTCGGCCAGACGATGCTGCGCCCGATCCTCGCGAAACGCATGCTCGACCTGGGTACGAACCGACTCGAAGGGCTGCGTCCCGGCGGGCACGATCGCTTCCACCCATACGAAATGAAGACCGTAACTCGAACGGATGGGGCCGTGCCACTTGTCCGCCGCCAGCCCGACCAGGGCCGCTGCAAAATCCGACCCGAAGCGCTGGCCGATGCGAGTCATATCGGTATCGGTGAGACCCGTGGCAAAGGGAAAGGCATCGCCCCCCTTGATCGCGTCGCGGACCTCTCCCCGCGGACCCTCGATCGCGCGTGCGAATGTCGCAGCATTGGATTCGAGATGATCGCCATGCAAGGGCGGGCTGAGAAAGACCTGCGAAAAGCGGATACGTGCGGGCCGCGGCCAGCGTTGCGCCTCGGCCGCGTGGAAGGCGCGCAGCCGCGCCTCGGTCGGTGGGGCCTCGTCGCGGGGGTGGCCAGCGAGCAATTTCATCTTCTCGACCAGAGTGCGACGCACCACGGGATCTTCCCGATCAAGCCCAAGTTCAAAGGCACGCTCGGCGGCTTGCGCCGGGGGCAAGCTTTCAACCCCGCCCTCGGCCGCGAGAAACTCCATTTTCTCAAGCAGACGAAGCCGCACGGCGGTGTCCAGATGATGCAGCCCGAGTCGCCGGGCTTCGCGATAGAGCAGCTCTTCCTCGATATGGCGGGCGACGATCGCCTTGAGAGCCCCCGGCGGGAGTGGCAAGCGGGTTTGCCGCTGCCATTGATCGGCCAGCGCTTGGACATCCGCCGCGCGGAGCACGAGGGGCTCGGCTAGCCGGGCGGGCACGGGTTCGCTCGCCGACCACAGCGCGGCCAGCATGAAGAGAAGCCCGCCAACCGCAAGAAAATGCAGCGCCGGTGTGCGGATCAAGCGTCGCAGCAGAACCCCTCCCCGCGGCTGCAGCGGGTATGCTGCGCCTGCCATGCCTCGCCAACGCCTACCTCAAACGTCACCGCGTGTTCGACCAGAGCGGCGGCATCGAGGTCCAGCCCGCAGCGGGTCTGAAGGTTCGGCCGAAACGAAAAGAGGCCGCCGCGCTGCTGCGCGGCGGCCTCTGCCGTGATCCCGAGCGGCGAAACCGCTGCGTCGATCAGTAGTCGAGGGTGACCGAGAAGGTGCCGACCGGATAGAGCTCGTCGCCTTGGTTCACCAACGCCAGATTGTCGTTCAGGTAGTAGCCGCTGACGCCCAGCGCCACGCCCCACTCGCCGTAGTTTTCGGGGATGAAGCCGAGCGGCACACCCACACCCAGGCCAAACGACAGGAACCCGAAGGTCTCGCTGACGCCGGCCAGGTCGTAGTACTCGGAGATGTTGAGACCGAGGCTGAGAGGCGCCGACAAGGTCACAGGATAATCGCTGTCCTGCATGAAGGTGTAGGATGGTTCGGCGTCAAGTTCGACATAAACGCCTTCCCTGCCGCTCAGACCATTGCTGCCGTCCACTTCGAAAGCGAAGGTGGCCGACGGCTGCACCGAGAACGCCCCCAGGTACTCGCTGTCATCAAACTCAAGAGCCAGATCCAATTCCTGGACGGTGGATAAAGCCCCGTTCGGGTAGCTGTACGCGATGTAGGTCAACGAACCGGCGAGTTCACCGTAGATGTTCGTCGCCAGCCCGACGTAACCGTCAAGTTCAAACCACTGCGCCGGATGGTTCGGCTGCGCACCGGTCTGCTCGCTCTGCACGCTGTTCCACATGCCGATGGCGAGTTCCCAGTTGGTGAAAGGATCGCTGCCCTCGTGCAGGTTGAAATCGAGTTCCGCATACGGCTGCCAGATGAAGCCGTTGCGCTCCCGCAGGATGCCGCGAAAGAAGTACGCGTTGGTGAAATCCGTCCCGGCACTGAGGTTGACCCGGCCAGCATTCCTATCCGGACAATCGACGCACGCCGGCGTCTCGATGATCTCCTCGCCGACGATGACCTCTTCGGCCTCCACGACGTCTGCGCGCGCGGCCGGTATTGCGACCAGTGAAACCAGCGCTGCCAATCCCAAAGCCGACCCCATGGCTGTTGCCATTATTCCATTACGTCTCATGCTTCTTAGCCTCCTCTTCCTCGCCGGTGCGGCGGGATCGCCGCGCTCCGTTCCCCTCCATCCGTGCGCCGTCGTGGGCCCATCCGCGACACGCCAATGCTCACGGGCTGGCGCCGGTCGCGAACGACCCGGTTCTGCGCCAATCGCACCCCGAGCAATGCCGACCCGAAGGGCCAAATGCAAGCCCTGCCACACGCTTTCAATGACGCAATGCGCCAGAAAACCCGCCCCCTCTGCTGCCCTTCGGGGAGGTCCGGCGACGTGCCCTGCTGGCGGGCAGGTCCGCGGGCGCCATGCAGCGGCCCCCCGGTTCCGCAAGCCAGGAGCTCGATCTCACGGGAGCAACCGCGGCTTCTGGTCCCGCAGCCGGAGGCCCGCTAGCCTGCACCCCGTGCAGGGCTACCTCGAACTCGTCCAACGAATCCTCGAGCAGGGCTCGCGGCGCGAGGATCGGACCGGAACCGGCACCTTGAGCGTCTTCGGCCACCAACTGCGCTTCGATCTGGCCGAGGGCTTCCCCTGCCTGACAACCAAGCGACTCCACCTCCGGTCCATCATCTACGAGCTGCTCTGGTTCCTGCGCGGTGAAACCAACGTCTCCTGGCTCAACGCCAACGGCGTCACGATCTGGAACGATTGGGCCGATGCAGCCGGCGAACTCGGACCGGTCTATGGACGACAATGGCGTGCCTGGCCCGATGGCCGGGGCGGGACGATCGACCAACTCAGCGCCGTCATCGAGCAAATCCGCCACAACCCCACTTCGCGTCGGCTCATCGTCAGCGCCTGGAACGTCGCCGATGTCGACCAGATGGCTTTACCCCCCTGCCATTGCCTCTTTCAATTCTACGTTGACCGGGGACGGCTTTCCTGCCAGCTCTACCAGCGCAGTGCCGACGTTTTCCTGGGCGTGCCCTTCAATATCGCCTCCTACGCGCTGCTCACCCATCTGATTGCCGCCGTGACAGGCCTGGAAGCGGGAGATTTCGTCCACACCTTCGGCGATGCCCACCTCTATCTGAACCACCTCGATCAGGCGCGTGAACAGCTCTCGCGTACCCCGCGCCCGCTGCCCCGGCTACGCCCGCTGCCACAGCGCGAGTCAATCTTTGATTTTACCTTCGAGGATATCGTTCTCGAAGGCTACGAGCCACATCCGCATATCGCGGCGGCGGTATCGGTGTGAAAATTGCACTGGTCGTTGCCGCAGCACGCAACGGCGTGATCGGCCGTGCGGGTGGCCTGCCCTGGCATCTGCCCGACGATCTGCGGCGGTTCCGAAAGCGCACCACAGGCCACACCATCCTGATGGGACGGCGCACCTTCGAGTCGATCGGCCAAGCCCTCCCCGATCGCACGACTTATGTGCTGACTCGCAATCTGCACCTCTCTGCACCCGGTTGCACCCTGGTCTCGACCTTCGACGAGGCCCGTACGCGAGCGGAGAAGGCCGGCGAGACCGATCTCTTCGTGGTCGGCGGTGCCGAGATCTACGCACTCGCCATGACGTCTGCTGCAGAGATCCACCTCACCCGGATCGATGCCGACATCGAAGGCGACGTGCATTTTCCAACTCTCGATCCCACACAATGGAGCGAAGCCGCCCGCGAACACCACGACGCCGATGACCGACACCCGTTTCCCTTCGATTTCCTGACCCTCAAACGACCGGAAACGCAGATCGAGGCTTGTTAAGTTCCGACGCCCCAAGCAAAGATGGCGAGCCGCGACCCCTCGGTCCTCAGCCACGACTGATTTTATTTTTCGCCATGCCTCTTCAAAGAATTCTGACCACGCTCCTCGTCGCGACTCTTTTCCTGACGAGCCGTAGCGGCTTCGCGGCCGAGGGCGATCTATCCCTGAACTTCGGGGTTGAAGGCACCACGTTGGTCGGGGTGCCGAACCTCGAGCCAGGCCAGGTCCGGCTGGCGATGTTGCCGGACGGACAACTGCTGCTGGCGGGCACCATCGCCGGCGTGGGCGGCCACGACATCCTCGTGGCCCGCCTCAAAAGCAATGGAGAACTCGACACCACCTTCGGTCAAGACGGCATCGCCGTGGTCGACTGGGGCGGCGACGATTCGGTTGGCGGGATTGCTGCCGATGCCTCGGCCCGGGCTGTGGTCGCGGGCACGCGGTTACGCGGCGGGGAGAGCGAAGTCGGAGTTTTTCGCCTTGATCAAAACGGCGTACTCGATCCCGGCCTCGATGGCGATGGCCGCCGCATCTTCAGCTTCGGCGCGGCAAGTGCGGCCGCGGGCGTGACGATCGACCTGATCGGACGGATCCTCATCACAGGCTCCCGGATCAACGAGGCTGGGTCCACCATCGCGCTTGCCCGGTTGCATCCCGGCGGAGAATTCGATCTGAGCTTCGACGGCAACGGCAAGCGCATCATCGATTTTGGCGTGGAAAACGGCAGCCAATCCGAAGGTGCGGCTGCGGCGGTTGGGGATGACGGCCGGATTCTGATCGTCGGCACGCGCCGGACCGCGAAGACCTCGGATTTCGCGGTTGCCCGCATTCTCGACGACGGCAGCTTCGACACCGATTTCGGTGGCAATGGCAAGCTCGATTTCGATTTCGGTGGGGCGGATGAAGGTTTCGCCGCGGCGGTCTCACCCGATGCCCGGCTCTTCGTCGGCGGCGTGCGCCATGGCGTGGATGACGATTTCGCCATCGCCGCGCTGCGCGCCGATGGTACGCCGGCTTTGGGCTTCACCGGCAATGGCAAGGCGGTCGTCGATTTCGGAGCCAACGAGTCCGTCGAGGCCCTCTCCGTGATGGCGGATGGTCGCATCGTCGCCGCCGGGACGCGCACCAGTCCGACCGGTAGAAATCTTGCCGTAACTCGACTCCTGGTCGACGGCGTGCTGGATAATACTTTCGATAACGACGGCAAGGTGCGCTTCGCACCCGCCGACGGAAATGCCACGGGCAACGGCGTTGCAATCCAGGCCGGCGGACGCATCGTCGGGATCGGCACGAGCGGAGAAGGCGACACCGCAGCTCTTCTCGCCGTCGGCTTTGAATCGTTGCTTGATATTCCCGTCGGGGTTCTTGAGATCCCGGGCGCTGGCTCGGCGCAAAGCGGGATCGGGCTTGTTTCCGGTTGGGTCTGCGACGCCGAGCGGGTTGCATTCCGGATCGACGGCCAAGCCCCTCTCAGGGCGGCAAACGGCACGCCGCGCGGCGATACGGCGACGGCCTGCGGCGATTCAAACAACGGGTTTGGGCTCCTCTTCAATTGGGCGCTTCTCGGCGATGGCGTGCATGTGGTGCGTGCCTTTGCCGACGGCATAGAGTTCGACCGCAGCACCTTTTCGGTCAAAACTCTCGGCGTACCTTTCCTGCGTGGTATCGCCGCCACCTTTGATCTGCCGGATTTCCCCTCGACGGGGGCCTCTAGCCGGGTTTCCTGGCAACAGTCGGTACAAGGTTTCGTCATCGATGGCTTCAAC
>VFKT01000236.1 GCA_009885395.1 Deltaproteobacteria bacterium
ACTCCCTATCTTCACCCCGCCTCCGCCCCAGCACGCAAATCTCCTCAACCCTGCAATCCCTCGACCCTCGGCGAGACGCGGCCCGAGTTCTTCGCGGAAGGAAAGCTTCCAGCGCACATCGGCCACGTCTTCCACGATTTCGCCGAGCGCATCCCAGCGGAGGGTCCGGGGCTCGATTGACCGTCAAAGCCCGGAGTCGTGCGTTGAGTTTCGCCGAGCGCATCGCAGCGGAGGGTCCGGGGCTCTGGCCGGCTTCGCGTTTTGCCGGCGAGCGCAGCCTGATCGCTCATGCGCTGCGCGCCGAGGGCGTGCTGGCGCGCGAGATCGACGAAGCGACGATCTGTTCCGAAGATCTGCTGCTCGACGACGGTGAGTCCTGCGACGACGGCGATCCCGATACCAACTTTGAATTCTGCGATGTTGGTCTTTGTGGTAACGGTATCGTTCCAATCGATCTGCGGAAGCTCTTCGTCTGGCCGATCATCGGTGAAGCATCCTTGGTCAAGGCAACCGGCCGCTTCGCGTCCAGCTTCGTTTTCGACCTCTCGCAAGGGATCGATGTGACCCTGAGAGAGCCCGGCAGCCAAAGTCCAACGTTCACCTTCGACCAGACAGACTGCCAAGTCCTCCCCGGCAACCGCATCACCTGCATCGAGGTGGCACTTCGAGGAAATACGACAGACCGGATCCGCATCCGACCGGATCGAAGCGCGAACACCTACAAGGTCGATGTGTTCATGAACTCGATGGCTCTTGACTTCCCGGTTATCGGCCCGGTCCTCTTCGAGCTGCAGATCGGGGGCCGGCCCTATGGCAGCCAGCTCGCGAGCTGTCGCGGCGGAACGCCGCCGGCGATGCGGGTCACCTGCACGCCCTAGCGGCTTTGGTTCCGGCGGGCCGCCTCTCTGCTACGCCGCTTGCGCATGAGCCTCGGGCATGCGCGACGGGATGAAGCTCGTGGGATGGAAACGCGCAGCCCCTGGTGGGCCGTGGCGGGCTGTTTCGTTGCGCTGATCGGCGAGGGCATTGGGACGTTCATTGCCGGTCCGACGATGAAACCGATCACAGCGGATTTCGGCTGGACGCGCACCGAATTCACGCTCTCGGGACTATGGGTGAGTCTGGCGATGATGGTCGGGGTGCCGCTGGCGGGGCAACTCGTCGACCGGGGCTGGGCCCGCGGGGTTCTCGGCGCAGGTGCTGTGCTGCTCGGACTGGCCCTGCTGGGACAAGCCTCGATGCAATCGCTCGGTCAATTCTGGGTCCTTGCCAGCTTCATGGGTCTCGGCACCGGCCTGCTGGGGGGCATTCCGACCGCCGCCCTCCTCGCCCGCTGGTTCGACCAGCGACGTGGCCTCGCCATCGGAATCGCGGGCACCGGCGACGCGATCGCAGGCCTGCTGCTGGCCCCGACGCTGCATGCGCTACTCGGCAGCGGTGATTGGCGACGGGCCTATCTGTACGTCGCGGTCTTCATCCTGGCCGTCTTGCTGCCGGCAATCTTCCTCTTGATTCGCGACCCTGGCGCCACGCGGATGCGGGCGATCTCTGGTGCAGGGAGTGCCCGGCTCATTGCAACAGCGGCCAGCGACAATCAAGCGAATCTTCCGGTTGCCCAGATCACACTCCGCCAAGGTCTACATAGCTTGACTTTCTGGGCGCTCGGTTTTGCCATGTTCCTGCATATTTTCTACTTTTCAGGCATCATCGTGCATTTCATCGCGCTTGCCACCGATACCGGCCTGAGTGCCAAACTCGCGGCGATCGCCTTTGGCAGCACGATTGGTCTTGGCATCGCCGGCCGGATCGGCGGTGGCTGGCTGGGCGACCGGCTCTCGCCCCGCCGTGTCGCAACCGTCGCCCTCGCCGCAACGGCCGTGGCCGCCCTGCTGCTGCATTGGGTGGACGTACCCGTCGCGCTCTGGAGCTTCGTCCTTCTGCACGGTCTTGGCATCGCAACCACGCAGGCCGTGATTCCGCTGATTGTCGCCGCCTGCTTCGGCGCCAACAACATCGGCACTTTTTTGGGTGCGACGATGCTCTTTCAAGTCCCGGGCGGCGTGCTGGGTGCCATCGCCGCAGCGGCAAGCTTCGACCAGCTAGGCGGGTATTCGCCGATCATCACGGTCTGGGTGGTGGGCAACACGCTTGCCGCGCTGGCCATCGCGGCAACACGGCCCGTCGCGAGCGCCGCACTCCCCGGCGTGCCAAATCCGACCACCCAGGTCAGTTCTGCCGTTTTGGTCAGCAGATCGGCCTGAGACTGGATCAGGATGAAGAGCGCTTCCGCGAGATCGCGCTCGGCATCGAGCAATTCGACGATGGTAAAGAGACCGCGCGCATACATCTCGCGACCGGATTCAAACGCGTCGCTCGACGCCACTCGCAGCGCCTCGGCATACTCGACTTTGCGGCGCGCTGCGCGCAATTGGTGCCAGACCCGCCAGACTTCCGCTGTGACATCGAGTTCGGTTGCCTCAAGGTCGGCACGCACGCGCTCGATCTCGGCTTCCGCCTGACGCAAACTGGCCAGGCGCTCGAGACCATCGAAGAGCCGCCAGCGCACGCCCACCTGAACATCGTAGACGGGGCGGTTGACCTCCACCGTGGGCGGGCCATTATTGGTATACCACCACGAATCCTGGCCATACGCTCCAGAAAATCCGATCTCAGGCAGGAAGTCGGCGCGAGACCGACGTAGCTCGGCCTCGCGGGCGCGGAGTTCAGCCGCTTTCGCAGCGAGGTCCGGGCGGTGCCCGAGGGCCTGATCGACCAGCGCATCGACCTGCCCATCGAAATGTTTCGCCAGGCCCTCTCGTCGCAAGCGGATAATCGCGGGAGGCTGGTTCGCCCGCACGCCGAGTGCCAGCGCCAAGGAAGCCTGGGCATCGCTCACCAGCACGCGCGCGGTTTCAAGATCGTAGCGCGACTTCGCCTCCACCTGACGTGCCAGAGCGGCATCGGGGCGGGTCGCAAGCCCGTGTGCAAGCCGACTCTCGACCGCCTCGCGCACCCCGATCGCGCGCTCCAGACTCACCCCGGCGGCCTCGACCATGGCGAAGGCGGCATCGAGCGCAAAATACGCGGCCTGGGTCTCGAAAACAACCTCCTGCAAACGGCGATCGAAGCCCAGATTGCTCGCCATCAGCCGCGCCGCCGCACTCTCGATGACCGCCCGACGCCGCCCGAAATCGACCAGAAGCCAGGTCAGCCGAAGCTGGGGCGTGGCCGAGCTTTCGCGAACCGTCGACGGGCGGGGCGTGGTCGGAAAGAGAAAGACCGAATAGCCCCCCTCTGCGGTGGCATCGAGTTTCGGCAGCCAAGCCCCACGCTTTTCATCAAGCTCGGCTTCAGCGACACGGGTGGCAGACCACATTGCGCGGGTCCGGGGGTTGGCCTGCAGAGCCAGCTCGATTGCGGTCAAGAGATCGATCTCGCCTTGTGGCGGCGTAAATTTTTTCTCCGACACGACCCGGGCGGTGGTAGTCAAGGCTCCCGCATCGCGCTGCCACATCAGAGAAGATGGCGGCGCAGGCACGGCCCGCTCGGGTTCGTAGGCCGCACAGCCAGCCAGGCCAAGCACGAGAATAAGGCTCGCCGCCTCGACGCGTTTGAACTTGTCCCCTGATGCGAAGAGCAGAGGAGCCGAGGGCGCAAGGCCCGCCTTTTTTCGGCTTGCCAAACCCGGAATCATCGCATCGCCTCATCCATGCCGGAACCCCCGTGGCAAATGGCCTGCAAGGCGTCCACGACTTCGACATAAAGTCCCTGGCGGACCTCAACCTGGGCCCGGACTTTTGTGTCGCCAATCCCGCGCAAAGGATCGACGAATCCCGTCAAGGCGCTACAGGCCTGCTCCAGCGCGGCGCGCAGCCCAGCGCCATCAACCACCGCGTCCATCTCGGCTGGCGTCGAAGCAGGTCCGAGCACTCCGGTCGAGACGCCGGCCGCCAGTCGGTCGAGACCTTTAAAAATCTCGGTCCCGAGCTGCATCAATACGGGCCCGGCCGGGGCGATCACCATGCGAAGATCAAGATCGACCCGATGCCGAGTGAGTGCGTCCAGCGCAAGAATAGGGCGTTGCAGGCGGGAGAGCAGGTCGGTGACCCAGCCCCGCTCGTCGGCAGCTTTACCAAGCTGGTCGAGCCGCCACTCGAAGCGCGACGCGACATCAAGCGTCATGAGCGTACTGATTTCCTGGTAGAGCTGACGCCGGTTGGCGCCCGCCGGAGCAAGCAGGGCCTGACCATCCATCTCGACTCCCATCGCCCCGCGCGACCCGTGGCCGACGCGGGCAACCCCGGCCATGGCCCTGATGACCGCCGCCAGATGTTGGCGCATCTCTTCAAGCGTGCTGCGTCGCCAGAGCAACAGATCCACCACGAGAAAGAGGAAACAGCCGATCAGAATCCCGATCACCCGATCCAAACCGCTTGAGAGCGACAAGACCGGGCCGTTCGAGGTGAGCGTCACCACGGCGTAGGCCATGCCCACCTGGAAGCCAGCATAAAAAAGCCGCGGCCCGGAGCCAAGGATCCAGCCGGCCAAAGCCCAGACGGGGGCCTGCACGACCAGGAGTCCGGCGATGCTGCTCAGATTGGGAACGAAGACAAGCAAAGTGATTGCGCCGAGCACACCACCCAGGGCCGCACCACCCAATCGCAGCACGGCCTTCTGCACCACTTCCCCGGTGCTGCCCTGCGCGAGCACCATGACCGTCACCAGCGCGGTCAAAATCTCGGGCCAGTGCAGACCGTAGATGAGAAGCCACGCCAGCAGTCCCGCGACCATCACCTTGAGCGAACGCTCGAGCACCCGGGCCGTGGGATGGAAGAAGAGGGGAAAAAAGAAAGGTTGTGCGGCAGGGCTGTCCAGCGGCGAGCGCGCCACACGACTGCGCACCGGCTCGGCAAGGAAGCCGAGATTGGCAGGCAAGGCTTGCAGGATCCGTTCGAGGTCAAGCAGCGCGCCGAGCGTGGCGGCCCGCACCGGACCCAAATTTATCGCTGCGTTGGTCGGCGGATCGGCCAAGGGCTGGCCGGTCTCGACGGGGCCCGATAACCGCACCGCCAGCCCGGGCAGCCGACGCGCTTCGAGGTCGGATGCCAAAGCCTCGGTCCGCCGCGCCACATCAGCCAGCCTGCCTCGCAAACGGGCCTCGAGCAGAACCGGCCCGGCGGAATCGGCGACGCCCGCTGCCGCGCGGGCATGCGCATGGACGATCATCAGGGCCGCGGTCACCACCCGGTCGGTCTCGGTGACCAACGCGAGTTGCTCCAGATGCCGAAGCCGGAGTCCCGTCCAGCGGGCCTCGGCATTGCGGAGAAGCTCGACCTGGCGGCCGACCCCACTGCTCTCCATCAGCCCGGGTGCGTGGTGCTTGACCCGACCTTCAGCGGCACTGCGCAAAAACTCCGCCGCCAACCGCAGGCGTCGCGCCACATCGTCGAGCAGCAGGGCCTCGGGATCGGCCGGGACCAGCAGGAGTTCGATACTGGTTCCGATCAAGATTCCAAGAGCGACCATCGCGAAACGCCACAACGAAAGATCGATGCGAGTGCTCAGGCTCCCCTGCTCGTCGACCAGAAGGATCGCAACCGTGAGCCCAGCCAACAAACCTACATAGGGCCGCGTCGACGTTTGTGAAATATAATGCGCGAAGGTCAGCGCCATGAGCCCAAAAAAGAAGATCATCCAAGGCTCAGCCGGGAAGATCACGAGCAGGGCGATCGTAAAGGTAGCCGCGATCATCGTGCCCAGCAAACGCTCGATGCCGCGCGCCACCGACGCCCCAGCGTCGGCCTGACTCATGATCAGGACTGAAATCACCGCCCAAGAGGGTTCGGGAGCGTGCAGCCATTGGGTCAGAAGCACGGCAATCGAGCAAGCCACCGTCACCCTTAGAGTGGGTGCCAGATGCGCCGGACTCGGACGCAAGGCCTCAAGATACCAGAGCGCGAGCTCAGGCAGGCTCCAGGTCCGGATCTGTCGCACACGATGCCGCCCGGCGCCTCGGCCGCGCGTGCCACGCGGCGCGGCCTCAGTCGTCGGCACCACGGATCGTCGCGACCACCGTCGCGCCCATGCGGAAAGGACGGTCGGGATCGCGTTCAAGCAAGGTGATCCGAACCGGAAAGCGCTGCGCGAGACGCACCCAGTCCAAAGTCGGCTTGACCGCCTGGATACCACCTCTGGACGCG
Source organism: Deltaproteobacteria bacterium (assembly GCA_009885395.1). Classification (GTDB taxonomy): domain Bacteria; phylum Desulfobacterota; class Binatia; order UBA12015; family UBA12015; genus SXLG01. Next base: position 6,201 of record VFKT01000236.1, read on the forward strand.
TCCTCCGGCTCCCAAATGGCGCGCCCGACCCCTTCGACGATGCCGCGAAACGGCCGATCCGGATACGAGAGCAGGTAGACCTCCGCCTTCATGCCGGGACGGATATGCTCCAGATAATTCTCCCGGAAATAGGCCAGAACCCACCATTGTCGATCATCGACCAGGGCAAACACCGGGATGCCCTGATTGGCGTAGGCACCGACCGAGAGATTGAGGTTTGTCACCCAGCCCGGAACGGGAGCCCGCACGGTACAGTAGCCCACATTCAGCTGGGCATCTTCCACCCGCGCCCGCGCCACCTTCAAACGTGCATTGACTTGCTGATCGCCGGCCAAGAGGGCTTGTTGACGGTCGCGCTCCTCCCGCGCCCGCGCCACCGAAGCATCTGCGGCGCGTTGCTTCGAGCGGGCATCGGCGACCTGATCGGCGGTGACGAATTCGCGCTTGAGCAGCGGCTCCAACCGACTGAGATAATCCCTGGCATAGGCCGCCCCGGCTTCGCGGCGCATGATTTCCGCCTCTGCCGCCGCGATCGCCTGCCTGAACGCCTGCAGTTCGAACTCGACCAGTTCGAGCTGTGCTGTGCGTTCGTCGAGCACCGCCTGGTAGGGACGCGGGTCGACCACAAAAAGGAGGTCACCCTGCGCAACGTATTGGTTGTCGACAATCGGCAACTCGACGATCGGTCCGCCGACGCGAGGCGCGATGCCAACAACGTTCGCCCGCACCGCAGCGTCGTCGGTACGCGGGTAGATATAGTTTCGGCGCAGCACCAATCCCGCAAGGAGCAACGCCATCAGCACGATGCCGCCGCCGACCAGGCGCCCAAGCACCCGCCTTCGCCCTTCGCCTGCCGTATGCATCGCCCTATCGTCAGACATGCGTCAGTCTCAGGTCCGATAAAAAATCAGCCAGACCAGCAGGGTCCAGGACAACCAGAGGCTGGGGTACACGAGCAGCAGGGGACCGAGATGCTCCTCGAGATCGGCGCGCGCCAGCAGCAGGCGCGAGAGACCCCCAAGGATGGCACCGGCCACCATGCAGACGATCCAGGCCGGAAAGTAGCTGCCCTGGATATCAACCACCGGGTCACAGCCCGCCAGCAGCGTCGCGAGTGCCACCGCGACCGGACCGACAGCGACAGACCGCCGCGAGAGGCGGGTCGAGCGGTGTCCGCGAGTCGGCATCGGTCCTTCTTCCCTGAGAATCGATCTTGTTTCCAGTCCCCCCGGCTGGCGCAGACACGACGGACAACCGGGACCGGAGTTCGCACTTCTCAAAAACCCCGAGTAAGAACGCCTCCTGCGCCGGCCGACCGACGAGAGCCGGGCCGCTGAACATCGCCGGGAGAGACCAATGACCAAGCTCCGCCGCATCGCCCTCTGGACCATCCTCGCTGTCGTTGCGATTGGCCTCGCCGGCGCGCTCTCCTTCGACTTTCTGCTCCTGAACGTCCCCCCTTTGATCGAGCAGCTGCGCAACCCGGTCGGACCAAACCATGCCGTGACCTGGGAGCGGGGGCCCGCACCCACTCTCCAGGCCGGGGAACCGACTCCACCCAATATCATCTTGATTGTCGCCGATGATCTGGGCTACAACGATCTCACCCTCAACGGCGGCGGGGTCGCAGGCGGAGTCGTGCCGACGCCCAACATCAATTCGATCGCCCGCGACGGCGTCGAGTTCACGCGTGGGTATTCGGGCAATGCCACCTGCGCCCCCTCGCGGGCCGCGATCATGACCGGCCGCTTCGCCACCCGCTTCGGCTACGAGTTCACGCCGGTGTTGGCCGCACTCGCGCCACATCTCGCCCGCCAGCAACGCAACGCGAAATACCCACCCGTCTATTTTGAAGATCGGGCCGCCGCGCTACCCCCGCTGGACGAGCAGGGGCTGCCCGCGGAGGAAACGACCATCGCCGAACTCTTGCGCGACAAGGGCTACCGGACGCTCGGAATCGGTAAATGGCATCTGGGAACAGGCGCGCCGCTGCGTCCCGAGGCGCAAGGCTTCGACGAATATCTGGGCTTCTTGCGCGGTGGGTCGCTCTATCTGCCGGTCGGCCATGCCGACTCGGTCGAGGCTCGACAAGATTTCAACCCCGCCGATGCCCTCCATTTCTCGCACTACACCTTTGCTGTCTCGGAGGAGGGCGGCAAGCATTTCGAGCCGGATTCCTATATGACTGATTATCTGGCCGACGAGGCTGCCGAGGCGATCGCGGCCAACCGGAACCGGCCCTTCTTTCTCTATCTCGGCTTCAATGCCCCCCATACCCCTCTTCAAGCGTTGCGCTCGGATTACGATGCGCTACCGGAAATCAAGGACCACGCCCTGCGCACCTATGCCGCAATGATCCGCGCACTTGATCGCGGCGTCGGGCGGGTACTGGACGCGCTGCGCGCCAACGGACTCGAAGAAAATACGCTGGTGCTTTTCACCGCCGACAACGGTGCGCCGCATTATATCGGCCTGCCGGACGTCAATTATCCTTACCGCGGCTGGAAGGCGACCTTCTTCGAGGGCGGCATCCACGTCCCCCTCTTCGCGAAATGGCCGGACGGCTTGCCGCACGGAAGGCGCGTCGATACGCCTGCCGCGCACGTCGACCTCTTCGCCACCGCAGCCGCGGCCGCTGGCGCCACGCTGCCGTCGGATCGCATCATCGATGGCACGGACCTGGTCCGTCTGGCGCGCGAGGGGGAACAGGGATCCCCGCCAAGAACTCTTTTTTGGCGCTCAGGGCATTACCGGGCGGTTCTGGTCGGCGATTGGAAGCTGCAGCGCTCCGAGCGACCGGAGAAGACCTGGCTCTTTGATCTTCGGGCCGACCCCACTGAACGCAAGAACCTGGCCGAGGCGCGACCCGAGAAGGTGGCCGAGATCTCCGCGATCCTGGCCGCTTACGAAGCCGAGATGGTCGAGCCGAACTGGCCGGCACTGCTCGAGGTGCCGGTGACGATCGACCACCCGCTCAACAGGCCGTTCGAGGCCGACGACGAGTTCGTCTTCTGGGCGAACTGAGCGCTGATCGGGCTTTGATCGTTCGCCCAAGCCTTATCGGACTTCCGAGCCGCAGCGCGGTATGGCCGCGTCCGGGCCCGGTGCTACGTTCCGGATAGGAGGTTCTCCGTCATGCACACGCCGCTTTGTGACCGTCTCGGAATCGAAGTTCCGATCTTCGCCTTCAGCCATTGCCGCGATGTCGTCGCCGCCGTCAGCCGGGCCGGTGGGTTCGGCGTGCTGGGTGCCGTCGGCTTCACGCCCGAGCAGTTGGAAATCGAATGCCGTTGGATCGACGAGCATATCGGCGACCATCCCTATGGCGTCGATATCGTCATCCCCGGAAAATACGAGGGCATGGGTGAAGTCGATCCGGCCAAACTCGAAGAGCATCTCCGCGCCCTGGTGCCGCAACAGCACCGCGATTTCGCAGCGAAACTTTTGCGTGACCATGGGGTTCCCGAACTGCCGGCAGAAGATCGGGCCCGCGAATTGCTCGGCTGGACCGCAGCGACCGCGAATCCCCAGGTCGACGTCGCCCTGAACCACCCGAAAGTGCGTGCCATCGCCAACGCGCTTGGCACGCCGCCGACCGACGTGATCGAGCGGGTGCAAAAGAGTGGGCGCCTGATTGGCGCGCTTTGCGGCAGCCCGTATCAAGCCCTCAAGCACAAGGATGCTGGACTCGATTTCATCATCGCGCAAGGCACCGAGGGCGGCGGCCATACCGGCGAGATCGGCAGCGTGGTGCTCTGGCCGCAAGTGGTCGACGCCGTGGCACCGATCCCCGTTCTCGCCGCAGGCGGCATCGGCACCGGGCGGCAAATCGCAGCCGCACTGGCTCTTGGAGCCGCCGGCGTCTGGAGTGGCTCGCTTTGGCTCTCTGTCGAGGAGGCCGAGGCCCCATTGGCACAACGTCAATCCTACTTCGCGGCAACCAGCAAAGATACCGTGCGCTCGCGCTCCTTCACCGGCAAACCCTGCCGAATGCTGCGCAACGAATGGACCGAAGCCTGGGAAAGCGCAGACGCCCCGCCGCCGCTCGGCATGCCTTTGCAGGGCATGGTCACCATGGACACGGTGGCGCGCACGCATCGCTATGCCGACAAGGCGCAAGCCGTCGCCTTCAACCCGATCGGTCAGGTGGTCGGGATGATTGACTATACAGAATCCGTGCGCGACGTGATGCTGCGGCTGCAGGAGGAATATCTCAACGCGGTCGAGCGACTCGACGCCTTGCAGCCGCAGGACGGCTGAGACTCGGCTTGACGATGGCAGCATGGGGGAAAAAGCTCGGCCTCCCGAGTGCGGCAGAAGCCTTGCCCGGCCGCTCCGACGCGATGCCGATCGCCGCGCGCCATGAGGTGCTGGGCACCGCCCTCTCGGGTGGATTCGAGGGCTTCGAGCGCGCGATCTTCGCCATGGGTTGCTTCTGGGGGGCCGAGAAATGCTTCTGGAACCGGGACGGCGTGCATACGACGGCGGTCGGCTACACCGCCGGACTCACCCCCAACCCGACCTACCATGAAATTTGCTCTGGACGAACCGGCCATACCGAGGGTGTCCTCGTGGTCTTCGATCCGGCGCTGGTCACCTATGCGGATCTGCTGAAAACCTTCTGGGAAAGCCACGACCCCACCCAGGGAATGCGCCAGGGCAACGACGTCGGCACGCAGTACCGCTCGGGCATCTATTGGACGACCGAGGTGCAACAGGCGCTCGCCGAAGGCTCGCGCGAAGCCTATGGCAAAGCGCTTGCGGCGGCCGGCTTCGGCGCGATCACCACAGAGATCGTGGCGGCTGAAACGTTCTACTACGCCGAGGCCGACCATCAGCAATACCTTTCCAAGGTTCCCTCGGGCTATTGCGGCCTGGGCGGCACCGGGGTCCGCTTTGAGGCCGACGCGGCATAGGCGGTTTTCCGACGCTTCGTTGCGACCGGTGCCCGGTGCCCGGTGCCCGGTGCCCGGTGCCCGGTGACCGGGCTGACACAGCGGCCGGCCAAGCTTGGCCGGGTGCTGATCGCCGTGGGCGTGCAACCGAACCGTAGCGCCCAGCCGGTACCTTAGGCTCTGGCTCGCCAGCGGCATCCCAAGTAGCCTTGAACCCGGTGCGCCAAAGCCAGACCAGATTTCTTCTAGCCCTCCCCCTGCTGCTTGTCGGCTTCAATCTTGAGGCCGCCGCCGCGCCGCAGATGGGCAGCCCGGGGCTCGATCCCGATGCGCTGCAACAATTTTCGCGTAGCGCCAGCCCGGACGTCAAGCTACGCGCCCGACGCGGCAGTCGCGTCGCCGGCCTGGTGCGGGCCGGCCGGGATCGCGACCTGCTGCCCGGCAGCCGCGCGACGACCGCGCGGGCCAAGGCCGATGAATTTCTTCGTCGGCACGGCAAGCTCTTCGGTCTCGCCCGCCCCGACAAGGAACTCCAGGTGGTTGGCGAATCGAGCGACCCGCTCGGTATGCAGCATGTCCATTACCGTCAAACCGTGAATGGTGTGGAGGTTTTTGGGAGCGAGTTGCGCGCCCATTTCGACGAGAACCTGGCCCTGACCTCGGTTTCGGGCACCGTCGTGCCGATCGAAGGCCCGCTCGCGACCGTGCCTCTTGTCTCTGGCATTGACGCCGAGACGATCGCGACGGCGAAGGGCATCGCCGGCGCCCTCTCCCGTCGGCTGGTCGTCTACGACACCGGCCTGCTGCGCGGCGTCGCCGGATCGACCCGCCTGGCCTGGGAAATCGAAATCGCCAACACCTCCCGCACGACGCACGAATGGGTCCTGGTCGACGCCCTCGACGGCGCTGTGCTGGACCGCATCTCGGGCATCATGGAAGCCCGACGTCGGACCATCAGCGAAACCAATCTTGCGAATATTATCTGGGACGAATCCCTCGGCAATCCCGAACCAATTCCGGGTGGCTGGGCCGGCGGCACGCTTGGCCAGACCACCTCCTGGAACGAGGAAAGGGCCGGTGCGCGCGAAAGCTACAACCTCTTTGGCAGCCTGACCAACGGTGCCTACCTCTCCTACGACGGCGCCGAGGCGACGATGCGTAGCGTGAACAACGCCGCCGGGATCAGCTGCCCCAACGCGAACTGGAATGGGCGCTCGACCAACTATTGCAGCGGCGTGACGGGCGACGATACCGTCGCGCACGAATGGACTCACGCCTACACTCAATTTACGCACGGCTTGATCTACGCCTATCAATCCGGTGCGCTGAACGAATCGTATTCCGATATTTTTGGAGAGGTGGTCGACCTGCTCAACGGCCGTGGCAGTGATACGCCGAACGATCTGCGTGCTGCCGACGGTTCGGCGTGTTCGACTTTCGGTGCCGGTACACCCGCGACCGACGCGAGTTACCGCTGGCTGGCGAGCGAGGACAGCAGCGCCTTCTTCGGCGCGATCCGCGACCTCTGGCGGCCGGGTTGCTACGGACACCCCGACAAGGTCAATTCCGCCCAGTACAGATGTGGCACCAGCGACTCGGGTGGCGTGCATAAAAATTCCGGCGTGCCGAACCACGCCTTCGCCCTGCTGGTCGACGGCGGCACCTTCAACGGCCAGACCATCACCGGCATGGGCCTCGAGAAAGCGGCGCATATCTACTGGCGTGCTGCGACTGTATACCAGATTTCGACGAGCAATTTTGAAGACCATGCCGACGCGCTCGAGGCGAGCTGTGGCGACCTGATCGGGGCCAGCCTCTACACTCCCGTGACCAGCGAGGCCGCCACCTGGGGCAGCCTGCTGAGCGCATCGATCACCACTGAAGATTGCGCTGAGGTGTCCGACGCCATCGCTGCGGTCGAACTCAGGTTCGACCCGGCCACGATCTGCAACAACCCGGTCCTTTCTCCTTTTGCACCACCGCTCTGCAGCGATTCCACCGTGATTGAAGCCCAGGATTGGGAAAGCGGTCCGGGCGCGTGGACAATGGGCACCCGGGCGGTGGCGCAGCCCTCGAACTTTGACACCCCCGACTGGGCGGTGGTGGCAAATCTGCCGGACGGTCGGGCCGGCTCTGCCGCCTTCGTCGCCGACGCCGATCTCGGTAACTGCGCCAGCGATATCGAAGCCGGGGTGCTCTACCTGCAAAGCCCGAGTCTCGTCATCCCGCCCGGAAGCGCGCGGCTGCGCCTCGCCTTTGACCATTGGCTGGCAACCGAAGCCGAGTACGATGGCGGCAACGTCAAGATTAGTGTCAATGGCGGCCCCTTCGAGTTGCTCCCCGCATCGAGTTTCGTCTTCAACGCCTACAACGGCATATTGATGCCCGCTCCAGAAAGCGACGACCCTCTCGCCGGCGAACCGGCCTTCACGGGTACCGATGCCGGTAGTGGCGATGGCAGCTGGGGTCAATCTCAAATCAACCTGGGCAGCCTGGCCGAGAGTGGCGACACCGTCCAGCTCCGTTTTGAATTTGGCCTCGATGGCTGTAGCGGGGTGGTCGGCTGGTACCTCGACGATATCAAGCTCTACGCCTGCCGCTCGCTCTGCGGCCCGGCACCCGAGACGGGTTGCCGATCGAGCGGGCCCATGGGCGCGTCGCTCGCCCTCTCCGACGGCAGCACCGGCGCCGCTATGTGGAAGCTGACGCGGGGCGACGCCACCACGCTTTCCGATTTCCTCGATCCGAGGGCAGCCGGGACCGATCTCAACATTTGTCTCTACGACAGCTCGGCCTCGGTCCAACCGATCGGCACCATGAATCTCGCCAGTGGTGGCAGCTGCGCCGGAGTGGATTGCTGGGAGAATCTCGGCGACAGAAGCTACCGGTATCAGGATAAAACCGGCACAGAGGGCGACGGTGTGACGCTATTGAGCCTGCAGAAGGGCGAACAGGGCCGGGCGAAGATTTTCGTCAAGGCAAAAGGAGCGGCTCTCGAGCTGCCCGCCCTGCCGCTTACGCCACCGGTCACAGCACAGCTGACCATCGACGACGGCCAGACGCGCAATTGCTGGGAAAGCAGCTTCTCGACGCCGCTCGTCAATAATGCCGGGAGATTCCGCGCGACCGCACGCTGAGCCCGGGACCCGACCTCGGATCGCCCCATCCCACCGTCGATGGGACTCCCCTGTAAGCGATTTTCCTCGGCATGGTCACCTTCGACCTCGGATCGTCCCACTGGCCGTCGATGGAAAAGCGGCGGGCCGACCGGCAAGGGCTGGCTGCCTAGCTCTTCGGCTTGGGGCGCGGGCCCGGGTTAGCCGGGGCCCTGCTTGTGGTCGGGCTGCCGGACCACGCGATCCCGTTGGCCTTTGCCGGCTTCAACGGCGGCGTCGAGGTCGGCCAACTGCCTTCGTCGCGGTGCGTGGCGCTGGCGGCGGTCCACGCAGCGCGCCGCCCCCCTATCCCACTGCCTTGGCTGTCCTCTGGCGAGCGATTGGGAGGTGGCCGGTCTCGTCGCGATCCCGGTGGCGTAAGGCGTTGGAAGTCTGGTCGCCTTTTGGGATATCGAGCAAACGACGGGGCTGTTCACGGTGGAGTGACAGCCCCCTGGACATGCCTGACGCGGGCAATCGGTGACGGCGGCCTGGGCGGTGCCTGAATGAGGAGGAAATCATCGTGAATAGACTCTTGATATTATTGGTATTAAGTGCGCTCGGCGGCGCTGCGAGCGCCTTGGCGCAAGGCGCGCCGGATCGCGTCGAGGCCCCGTCTGCGCTTCAGGAATCGATAGACGACGATACCGATATGAAGGCGGGCCCCGACTTCGAGGCCGACGCCGCCGAAGTCCAGGCCGAGGAGGTCGAGAAGACCGGCTCAGCCAAAGGCCTGTCGCGGCACGCCGCCCAGGAAGTGGAGGAGATCGTGGTCTCGGCCCGTAAACGTGCCGAGCTGCTCGAGGACACGCCCCTCTCGGTGACCGCCCTCTCGGCAACCACTCTGCGCGAATCGGGCGTCACCCGGATCGACCAGGTGCAGCAGCTCGTCCCCAATATGACCTTTCAGCCGGGCTTTGTTTCTGGCGGAACACCACAGATTCGAATCCGCGGTGTCGGTACATCGGCGACCGGCCCCGCATTTGATTCCGGCGTCGGCCTCTACCTCGACGGGGTCTTCTTCTCGCGTTCCCCGGGCGCGCTGATCGACGTGGTCGATGTCCAGCAGGTCGAAGTCCTGCGCGGGCCACAGGGGACGCTTTTTGGCATGAGCACGGTTGGTGGCGCGGTCAATATGACCACCGTCAAGCCCAGCACAGAAGGGGTCGAGGGCTCCGTCCTCATCCGACCAGGCAATTTTGGGACGGTCACGACCCGGGCAACCATCAACACCCCGATCGGATCCGGTGGGCTCGAAGACAAGCTGGCAACAAGGCTCTCCTTCGGCTCGGGCCAGAGTTCGGGCTACGTCTACAATTCTTTTCGCGACCAGCAGGTCTCGAACAATACCTCCCTCACCTTCCTCGGCAGCGTGCGCTATATGCCCATCGAAGATCTGACCATCGACGTCAGTGGCAGCTATTCGAAGGTGACAAACTCGGGCCTCGGCGGTCAGTGCAAGTTCATGCAAGACGGCAGCCTCACCAGCTTGGTGCCGGGCTACGAAGAAGCGTGCAAGGAGAGCAGCCCCTTCGAGGCCCGCTCCAACCTGGCGCAGCTTGGCAATTTTGCCAACTACGGCACCTGGGGTGTGATCGAATATGACGTCGGCGAGTTGAGCGTCTTCGAGGATATCGCACTCAAATCGCTGACGGCCTGGCGCGCCCAGGACGTTCGCACCCGTACCGATCTCGACGGCACGAGCATCGACGTTGTGGACCTGAAACAGGCGGGCAACGGCATCAATCGCAGCGACGGCACCCCCGGTTCGGCGCACCAGATCCAGCAGGAACTGCAGCTCAATGCCTCCACCTGGGATGGCAAGGTGAATTTCGTATCGGGCTTCTTCTCCTTCTGGGAGAAGGCCGAAGCTGGCAACACCGTTCTGGTGGTGCCGCTTAATCAGTCGACCAACTCTAATATCTTCGTCGATAATTTCAACTGGGCGCTTTACACGCAAGGCACGGCCGACGTGACCGAGTGGCTCAGCCTCACCGGCGGTGTCCGCTACAACACCGACAACAAAGGCATCAATCAGATCAACCGCAACACCAACAATCCTCTCGCACCGACCGGTGGCGGCAGTGGCGAGAAGACTTTCGAATCGTGGACGCCGATGGGCAGCGTGGCGCTACTGGCACCAGCGGACTGGATCGACGGCACTCCTCTCGACCATATCATGACCTATTTCACCTACTCGAAAGGCTTCAAGGGCGGCGGCTTCAACGCGACCACGCAAGCGTCCGTCGCCAGCACCACGCCGACCCCCTTCGATCCTGAGACTCTCAACAACTACGAAGTCGGCGTGAAGACGATCGGCTTCGAGCAGATGCTTTCGCTGAACCTGGCCGCCTTCCGTGGCAAATATGACGATATCCAGGTAACGGCCCAAAAGACCTTCGTCGATTCAACCGGCGAGACAATCATCCAGCGTCTGACACTGAATGCGGCTCAAGCGACGATCCAGGGTGTCGAGATTGAGCTGGCCTCGAGACCGATTGAAGGTCTCTCGATCACCGGCTCAATGGGTTTCCTCGACGCGATCTACGACGAATTCCCGGACGCACTTTCGGATCTGACGGGTCAGGCAATCGATCGCTCCGGGCAATCCCTGAATCTTTCGCCCAGATGGCAAACCTTCCTGGGGGCGCAGTATTCATTCCCACTCGAGCTGTCCGACAAGGCGCCGACCTGGCTGGAAGGCTGGCTGACGCCGCGCCTCGAATGGGCGTACCGCGGCCGCAACCATGTGCTTGGACCTGAAGCGCTGCCAAGCATCCAGAGCGGCTACAATCTGCTGAACGCCCGCTTCTCCTATGATTTCATGGACGATCAGGCGCAGGTTGCCCTGTGGGCGCAGAACCTGCTGAACGAGGCCTACTTCATGGATGTCTTCGGACTGGGCGGCACCTTTGGCTCATTGCAACGCTTCTATCAGGCGCCGCGCACCTTCGGCGCCGAGGTCAGCTACCGCTTCTGAGAAAGGGCGGCGGCAATTCATGCGCCTGAGACCCGTTGCACCGCGGTTCGGAGTTCGAACGCGGTCGCAGCGGGCTCAGGCGGGTTGGGGCGCCGCCTCCAGCAATAAAGGCCGTCGACGTGTCGCCAAGCGCCAGTCGTAGCCGCGGTTTCAGTCTGTGACCTTATAAAGGGTCGAGCCGTTGCCAACCAACAGCACGCCGGCGGCCGAGAGAATCGGACCGCTCTGGAAACCGCGCGAGAAGACCATTTCCCAGATCTTTGCCCCGCTCGTGCCGTTGAATGCGTAAAGCATCTGGCCGCAGCCGAAATAGACGGTGCCATTGAGCCCGACAGCCGCCTGGGTATTCACGAACTGACAAGGCAGCGGCAGCGCGAACTGCCATAATTCCGAACCGTCGTCGGCATCCAGCGCATAGAAGGTCGAAATCCGCCCGGACGAGCCGCCAACGAAGAGCCGCCCACCGCTGGAGAGGGCCGGCGACGAGGCGAATTGCGTCCGCGCCGGCTCGAAACTCCAGCTGATCGCACCGTCGGTCGGATCGAAGGCAAACACACCCGTCCGCGCGGCAAAGAAGATCGTGCCATCGGCCCCGACGACGGGGGTGAAATTCGCGACGCGCGAGCCGGTAGGACGCGCCGGCGTTTCGCTGCGCCATTTTTCGATGCCATCGTCAGCGTCAAGTGCGACGAGGATCTTACCACCTCGGGTGATGTAGACCGTCTCCTGGTCCGGGCTGAGAGCCGGTGAGACGTTATGCGGCGAGCCGCCGATGACCGTATGCCATTTCTGCGTGCCATCGGGCCAAACCGCATAGAATTGCCCGGCTGCAAGTGCGTCAGTCGCCATATAGACCGCGCCGTCGGGGCCGATCATCGGCGGCGTCTGGACGTCGCCATCGAAAGCCGCTTTGAAGCGCCAGTCGGTGGAGCCGTCACTCGCGTCGATCGACCAGAGGTCGTTGTCACGAGCACCCACATAGAGGTGGCCGTTGGCTCCAACCGCCGCCTGGGACCGGTCGGCCGTGGCCGCGTTCCCCTGCGCCTGCCAGAGTATCGAGCCGTTGGCCGGATCAAGGGCTAAAACAGGGAGGCGGCCGACGCCGAGATAGATGGTGCCATCGGCGCCGACGCTCGGCGAATGGCGCCGATGACCGCCACCGTCGAACGACCAGACGACGTGCGGGCTCGAGCTGAGCGGACCGTTGACGCTGCCCTGCCCGGTGTGGCGATCATTGCGCTGGAACATCGGCCACGGCGAGTTCGCCGGCTGCGCCTGGGCCTCGGGACGAGCGCCGACCAGGAGAACAGCGCCGAGGAGGAGGCCGCCCACCGCCAGCCGAACCCACCGTCTCGAATTGTCTCGCACCATACTCCCCGTTTCCTTCCAACCGCGAGAAAATCCCCGCCCAGCTGATTTCCTCGAACCTCCGTGGGCATTCCGAACGATTGAGACCGAAAGGCACGCACGCGACCCGAAGCCGAAGCTCTGAAGATGCGCCGACGAGGCAATCCGGGCAAGAGGGAATCTCTGCTCGCCTTGCCCGGCCTGCCTGGTTCGGGGTGCTGGGGGCGTTCAACGGCGTCACAGGAGGGCTGCGACCCGGAACCCGGAACCATCGGGCCGGGGCCTCTTTGCCCTTGCGCCGGGACTCGGACAGAAAGGCGTGGCGGCCATCCGGGCCGCAGGGCGCTGCGGGCCGTCGCAAAACGGCGAGGGCAGAAGGAAATCCCCGCCCGCGCAGGGGCTACAGCATCCCCGATCTGCCGGGGACTTCATTTCCGGGCCTCGAAGCCGATACAACACGAGTATGCGGAGGTTTTCGTGAAAGACGTACGAGTTCTGGTTCCCTCGATCGGCCACCCGACACGCCCCTCGCTGGTGGAGGCGATGCGTTCGGAGGACGATCAACACAAGGTCTGGGTGGTCGGGGCCGATATGGATGGCGAAGGCATCGGTCCCTACGTCGCCGATGAATTCGTCGAGGTGCCCGGCCGTTCCGACCCACGCTATATCGACCGCATCCTCGAGATTTGTCGCGAGAAGAAGATCGACGTCTACTACGCGCTTGGCGAAGAAGAGGCGATCGCCTCGGGCGAGCGCATGGCCGAGTTCCGGGCCGCTGGCGTCGCCGTGATCCAGCCCGGCGACCCCGAGATGCTGCGCATTTCCTCGAACAAGGCCCGCTACCACGAATTCTTTCGCGAACGCGGCATCCCCTATGCTGGCTTCGCCTCGATCCGGAGTTTTGAAGAGATCGAGCCGACGCTGCGGAAGATGGGTTTCCCCGAGGTCGATGTCTTTCTGAAACCTGCGGTTTCCAAAGGGGGCCGCGGTGCCCGTCTGGTCACGGCCCGCGACGGCAAGGACGTCGGCGCCGATGTGCGCGCCGCCGGGCAGCCGGTGCAAAGGCTGGAACAAACACTCGAAGAATTTCGCACCCAGGCCGGACCCGACTTCGCCGAATTGATCGCGATGGAATATCTTCCCGGCACCTACTATAGCATTGATGTGCTTTCGCGCGAAGGCGAAGTGCTTTACGCCGTGCCAAAGATCCGGGTGCGCGGCTCGGCAAGCAATACCACGGTCGGTCAGGTCGATCTCAATCCGGCCACGATCGAAATGGCACGGCTGGCCTGCAAGGCCTTTGGTTTCAGCTACCTGCAGAACTACGAAATGAAGCTCGACCGCAACGGCGAGCCACGGATCTACGACATCAACCCACGCGGCGGCACCTCGCTGATCCTCTGCAAGGCGGCAGGCGCGAACATCGCCTGGTTTGCCGTGCTGATGGCGCTAGGTGAGCCAATCCCCAAGGTCGAAATAAAAGATGGCGTGCGGATGCTGCGCCATTATCGAGAGTTCTTCGACGTGCGCCCGATCGTGCGCTGAAGCCTGCGTGCCATGAGCCGACTGCTTGCACTTGAGGTGGTGGCCTTCGACCTCGACAACACACTTTATGACGAAGGCGTTTATTACGAGGCCGCGTTCTCGAAAATCGCCCCCTGGATGGCGGCGCGATCGGATACGGCCGCCGACGCCATACTGGCCCGGCTGCGCAACCTCATTGCATCCAAAGGCAAGCACTACCACCATCTTTTCAGCGATGTGCTGGCCGAAATCGGAATGGATCCGAAGGATGATCTAGTAGCGGTGCTAGATCTTTTCGGCGAGGTCGATGAGCCTCTGGAACCTTTCCCTGGCGTCCATGAACTTTTGCGCGACTTGCGCGCCCGCTACCGCCTCGGCATGATCACCTCGGGGCAGCAGCGCTTCCAGCAGCGCAAGATCGATTTGCTCCGGATCGCAGGCTTCTTCGAGCAGATCGTCTTCTCTTCGACGCTGGCTGAGAACAAGCCGGGTGAAATGCCGTTTCGGCATCTGCTCGAGAGCCTGGGCGGTGTGGCTCCAGAACGGGCGGTCTATATCGGCGACAACCCGCTTTTCGATTTCCGCGGCTCGCGCGCCATCGGCATGCGGACTGTGCGGGTGCACAACGCCGAGCTGGACCATCTGGAAACCCCGCTCGGTGATGATGCCGAAATCCGGGTCGAGCTGGTCGGCGAGATCCGCGGATTGCTGCTGTGAACGACTTCCGGGGATCGAAGGTCGCGAGTGCGGCAGGCGCCGTCGCGAGATTCCGTGGCCGGCAGGAGGCGCCGGCCGGGGCGCGGGGCGGCCGCGTGACGCTTCTGGGTCGTTGCCCAACCCAGCCTGTTTGCCCTAGACTGCTTGAACCGAAACTCCGCCGGTCGGGCCCAGGTCAGACTCGCGGACGACGCCTCGGCTATTCAAAATTCCGCTCTCCTCTTCACTCGTTTGTGTCATGAATAAAGTCCTTCTGATCTCCTACCGCTTCCCCCCACAGGGAGGCGGCGGCGTGCAGCGTACGTTGAAGTACGTGAAATTTCTGCGCGACCACGGCTTCGAACCTGTTGTGCAAACGGCGAGCGGCGCTGTTTGGCCGGTTCAAGACGCAAGCCTGCTTCAGGAAATCCCGGCAGGTGTCAGAATCCACCATACGCCAACGCTCGAGCCCGAGCGGATTGAGGCCGCCCTCTCTGGCCTCTTCCGACCCCTGGCATCGCTGCTGCGCGGTTCGAAGAAAAAGGCAGCGCCGAAAGGCAGCTCGTCAAGCATGTTGTCAAGCGCCACACCGCGTGCAACTCCGACGCGCCGCGCGAAGGCCGCCGCGCCGAAGCGGCCACATCCTCTGCGCCGCTTGCGCGACCGGCTCTACGGCCGCCTCTTCATCCCCGACCAGCAGGTCACCTGGGTGCCTCTCGCTGTCGCCCATGGTCTCCGTATCGCGCGGCGGGAGGGGATCGACATCGTTTATACTTCGTCACCTCCAAATTCCGTCCATTTCGTCGGAGGCCGTATCGCCAAACGTCTCGGGCTGCCCTGGGTCGCAGATTTCCGCGATCCCTGGACCGATGGCCCACGCCGCCGCCGCTCCTACGTCGGCAACCTACGCCGCCAGCGCAAGGAAATGGCGCAGGAGGAATGGGTGCTGCGAAACGCGGACCGGATCGTCGTAAGCGCTCCGGCGTTGCGTGAACGCTTCCTCGAAAAATACCACTTCCTGCGCCCGGAGATGCTGCACGTGCTCACCAACGGTTTCGACCGGGCCGATCTCGCGGCAAGCGCCGAAGAGCAAAGCGGGCTCGAGCCCGGCCTTTTCCATGTCACGGGAACCGGCAACATCGAGGCGATGATCGATTTGAAACCGTTTCTCGAGGCCGTCGCCGAGGTCTGCGCTGAACATGAAGGGCTTGGCCGGGCATTGCGCCTGAACCTCGTCGGCGCGAAGCGCGGCCAATGGGATACCGAGATCGCGCGGCTCGGGCTTGGCCAGCGAATACGCTACAGCGGCTGGACGCCGCACGCCCGTGCGCTTAAATTTCTGATGGACAGTCAGGTGTTACTGATGTGTCAATTGGTCGAGGAAGGCGGTGGCGGCGAGAAGCTCTCGGGCAAGTTTTTCGAATATCTAGCCACCGGCAAGCCCATCCTGGCGCTGACCGTCCCCGGCTTGACGGCGACCCTTCTAAAGGAGACCGGAGTCGG
>VFKT01000005.1 GCA_009885395.1 Deltaproteobacteria bacterium
TTGCCTGCCTGCCTGCCTGCGGGTACCACGTTTTCATGCTGAGTGCCTACGGGGGCGGGCTTTGATTTTCTCAACACTCAGCTTGCCAACTTCGTAAGGAGGCCGGGCCGCGGCAGGCCAGCTCGGTGACGGAGCACGTCGAGCCGTAGCGTTGCCTCCACCAGGCGCGTGTGGCGGTGAAGATCGAGAGATCCAGGCCGACCGCCTGGCCCTTGTAGGAAAGGTTGTTGCGCTGCGGCGCGTCGCGCAAGCCCGGCAGAATCACAAAACGTTTAATGACGCAGTGATCATCGATGCCGTGATCCCGCTCGCCCTTGGGCCAGCGCGCGGCCCACACGCCGCCGTATCCGATTGGCCGAAGATCTGGTCGGCGCTGGCATCGAACTCTGGTTCTTCGAAAACCAGCATCCGGTCATTGTCGCTGTCGGAAACCCAGAAGATATAGCTGTCGCTATCCGTCGCCAGCCCGCGCCGATCGCAAAGCGGCGATTCCGAGGGTATGCCGCCAGCATTGCAGGCGGGATTGGCTGCGATTGACGGCTGGCCGAAGACGCGGGCCGCCTGTTCCACGGTGCGCGGCGTGGAGAAGAGTAGAATTCGACCAATGCCCGCATCGGCGACATAGCGTCGGCCCGCGGAATCTATGGCGACGCCGATCGGGCCGCAGGTGGTCGAGGTGCTTTGGCCATGGGGTTGACCCTCTCCTGGCGACATCAGTGGCGACAGCTGCCGTCAATTAACAGGTTACGAGCCGACGCCGTCTGGGAGGCGATGTTGGTCCGGGTGGAAGAGCCTGGGCTTCGACGTCCATCATATGGACTCCGGCATATGCCCTGCCCGGTGGATCAATCAACGGCGAAAGAGCTGCGCTGGTTCAGCTTGCGCGGGCCGTCACCAGGAACCACGCGCCGGGCAGGGCGATGCTGCCTCCTTGCAGGTAGGGCGTCAGGGCCTTTCGGACCTGAGCAAACGCCGCAACTCGCACGGTTTCGGGGGCATCACGCAGCGCGGACGCGGCGGGTCCCACCTGCAAGGCGAAGCCGGTGGCCGCGTCGAGATCTGTCGCCCCACCCATCGAAAGAGGTCCAGTGCAGCTTTCGATCGCGATGCTCGCAAAACCCGCTGCGGCGAGCAGTCCGTGCAGGCGCTCGGGCTCGGCGAAGGCAAAGGGCCCCGGAGCGGTGGCAGGCCCCGGCGGCGGCAGTTCGAGCACGCCGCGTAGCGCCTCGACCGGCACGCGCATCCAGAGGTTGTCGTCCATGCGTTGCCAGCAGACAAAGACCAGACGTCCGGTGGCGGCCATGGCACGACGGAGATTTCCGAATGCTGCGACCGGGTCGGCAAAGAACATCACGCCGAAGCGCGAGAAAACCAGATCGAAAGGTGTCGAGCCAAGATCGGCCTCCTGCGCGTCCGCTTGCAGGAAGCGCGGCGGGCGTGCGAGCCCAGCCCGAGTGGCCTCGGCGCGCGCAAGCTCGAGCAAGGGCGCCGAGAGATCGATGCCCGTGGCCGCACCATCGGCACCGCAGAGGCGTTGCAATTCAATCGTTGTTCGACCGTTGCCGCAGCCGACGTCGAGGATCTGTTCAGCATGAATGACGTTGGCGCGCGCGATCGCAGCGTCGCCGATCGGCCTGAGTAAAGCATCGAGTGTATCGCGGGCGGCCACCCATTTCGGACCGGCCTGCTCATTCCAGTAGCGACTCTGATCGGCGTTTGAATTTTCAGCCATGGACATCCTTTTGCGCGAGAGCGGCCATTGCTGCCAGAAACCGCCGCAAATCCGCAGGTCCGCTGCTGGCGGTTTTCAGCACGAGGTCGCGGTCAAGTTCCTCGTAGGCGTGCGCGACCGCGTTGCGGAAGCCGGTGCTCTGGACCAGGCGTTGCGCCAGCAGGCCGTCGATCGTGCCCTCTCGGGCGAGGTTCCGGAAAGCGTCGCCGCAGGTCGCGGCGGCGGGTAGATTCAAATGGGAGGAGGCCGCAAAGGCCAGGCCCATGGTGAGCTGAACGGCTTGCCAGAGATGGAGGACGATGGCGTCGGATGCGTCGCTGCCGGGGTTGAGGTCCCCCTGCTGGTTGGCGAGCGTCGTCTCGACACGACGCAGGTGGCCTTCGATCGAGGCGGCCTTCGCCGTCAGGAGATCGAGATCGAAGGCGCTCATTTCTCGAAGCTCGCCAGAAGCGCCTCGCCCCCCTTGCGGATGATCGGACCCATATTGCACCAGAATTGGTTTGCGTCGATCCAGAATCTGGGGAAGCAATCCTCTTCGCGCTCAAAGACCGCCACGCCGTCGCGTGCGACCCGGAAGCGCAGGAGCGCACCTGCCCGGTCGAGATCGGCGAGATCGAGAGCATCGGTTCGAAGCGCGCTTGCCAGATCGGCCCGCAGGGCAAGAGCATCAAGTCCGGCGTCGCCGAGGCAGGCAAAATCCCAATCCGATCGGGCCTGGGCGTCGTTTCGCGCTCGCGAGCCGTGTAGAACGAGCAGCCGCAGGCCTCGACACCGGGCCGCTGAGGCGACTGCGGCGCGCGTGGCCGTCTGGATTGTGCTCTCCACCGGCGAGCAGCCTATCGCGTCAGGCACGCGGTCTGACTGTTCGCTCGCTGGGCCGGGTGACGGATTGTCTGGAGGCTCAACCATCGACATCCTCGCGACAGAGCAGGAACCAATTGGGCATCTCGGTGGTGCCGCCGCGGGTGGCGCGGCCGATCAGGAGGTGATCCGAGATCCGGCGCAGATAATCGACCGTGCCGTGGTAGATAAAGCGCGAGAGCCGGAAGGAATTATCGACAATCGGCGGCCAGTCGGCGGGGTGCGCGGTCGGCACGCGGCGGTAGTCGATCGCGATCGTGCCGAGCTGATTTTCAACCTCATAGGCGACAAAATAGCCCGGTCCCGTGAGCGGCACGAGCCAGCGTAGCGGCTGAAAATTGAAGCCCCAGAGTTCGCACCCCGGCGTACCCGGCGGAGGTCGGCAGAAGCGCTTCTGAAAGCGACTGACGGCCGGCAGCGAATTTTTGCCGTGAAAAATCACCGGATGCAGCGGCTCGAATCCCGGCGGCACCAGTTCGTCCAGGCGTACCGTGCGGCCCGCAGCCAGCTCCCAGAGACGTTCTTGACCGGCGCGGTCGATCGCTTCCGTGATCGCGATCTGTTCGGCCGGCCCGGCGGCCTCGAAGCGCGCGGCGAAATCATCAAGAATTATATTTGACCCTTGCAGCAAGGCGACGGTGTCGACGATCCGGTTCATGCCGGGCACTTTGCCTTGTGGCACGGCCCGGCGAAAGTCCGGCCTTCTTCAGGTCGGGCAGGCGTGCGGCGCGACTCCTGAATAGCGCCGGTTCCGTCGGCCGCTGTTGGCCTCTCCTGAAGATTGATGATCGGGCTATTTTTCACCTGGCGGCCTCTGCTGGACTGCCCGGCTTCCTCATCCCGTTCAGGCGCCCGGCCCGCATCAGGTCCGGAAGGCGGGCAGCACCCGCTCGGCGAAGAGTCGTGCCGGCTCCCGGGTATCCTTGCCAAAGAACTCCATGACCAGACTGGTGCAGCCGAGGTCGCGGTAGCGGCCGATCGCGTCGATCACCTGCGCCGGCGTTCCCCAGATTCCGTGTTCGCGCAGCGCACCCCCCATATGACTACCGTAGATCTTCTCGGCTTTGGCGAGCGCCGTTTCCGCCGCAGCCTCGTCGGGCGCAAGCACCACCACGCATTGTTGCGAGATCGTGATTTCATCGAAGTCGCGCCCGACACTGTCGCAATGCCGGCGCAGCACCTCGATTTTATGCGGCAGCTCGGTCTGCGTGACGGCGAGGTTGTTCCAGATATCGGCGTGCCGGGCGGCAATGCGCAGCAGGACTTTCTCGCCACCGCCGCCGATCAGGATGGGCGGTCGCCGGATCGGCTTCGGTTCGAGCCGGGCACCGGTGAGCGTGTAGTGGCGACCGGCGAAATCGGTGGTTTCATTGGTCCAGAGGCTCTTCAGGATCTCGATGGTCTCCTCTAGCGCCCGCAAGCGCTCGCGTACCTCGGGAAAGGGCAGACCGTTGTCGCGAAACTCGGCATCGAACCAGCCCGCGCCCAGGCCGGCGATGGTGCGGCCGTTGGAGACGTGGTCGATGGTTGCGATCTGTCGGGCGAGCATCGCCGGGGCGCGGAAGAAGGGGGGTGTGACCAA
>VFKT01000392.1 GCA_009885395.1 Deltaproteobacteria bacterium
CGAGAAAATCATCCTGAAGTGGCGGAGTGGCTTACTTCCAAAGCCCTGGGAGGGATACGGGAGGAGTATGTTTATGCCGCGCAACTCCTTTGCGGAATCGAAGTTGCTGGATTGAAAGGCCCAAAACAGATTAAAAAAAGTCGTGCCAAGCGTGGGGGTTAGAGATCAGTCATTAAAGAAACAGCGGGTCGGATAAAGTTGAAATTTTCCAATGAGGCGACGCTCAAGCTCCTGTACCTGGCGATCCGAAATGTCAGCAAGAACTTGAAAATCTGCGACAATTTATTTAAAGAGGCACTACGGCAACTCGCCTCGCACTTCGAGGGAAGGATCCCCGAGTGCTGACCGACCGCCACCCGCGTACCCAAAATTTCGGACATACCTCCGCGCGAAGAAGCCTGCGGCCCACGCGACAGAAGCTCGACGCCGGCGGCTCGACCGATTGCGGTCGCGTGCGCCCGACCAACCAGGACGCATTTCTCTGCCGACCCGAGCTTGCCGCCTTCGCTGTTGCCGACGGCCTCGGCGGTCACGTCCATGGCGAGCTTGCAGCCCAGCTTGCGATCGGAAGTCTGTCTGCTTTTCTGGCAGCGACGCAAGATCGTTCCTGCGAGATCCTGACGCAGGCCCTTTGCACAGCCCACGATGCGATCCGCCGGCACGAACTCGGCGGAGACCTCGCAGCCAGTTCCTCAAGACGGAACCTGCCGATGGCAACAACAGCGGTCGTGCTCTGCCTGTGCACACAGGGCCAGGCGCTGTGGGCGCACGTCGGCGACAGCCGTCTCTATCGTTTGCGCGATGGTCAGCTTGCCTTGCTCACCGCCGACCACACCGATGCCGGCACGTCCTTGAAACCGAGCGACAATCTTCCTCTCGATCTACCGCATACCGACCAATTGCTGGCCGCTCTCGGGATAGAGCCGATAGTCATACCCCATATTGGTGAGGGCGACGCACGGCGCGGCGATGTTTGGCTCTTATGCAGCGATGGGATTTCGGGCGTGCTGACGCCCAGGCAGATTGATGGCGAACTCGGTTCCGACGAGCCCGCCCAGGTGATCGCAGACCGGCTGGTGGCTTTCGCGCTTGATGCGGGCGGCCCCGACAACGCGACAGCTGTGGTCGTGCGGCCGGGCTGACGCCGTCCCAGGCGCGGCCTCAGCGGACCTGCTTGAGACGCCGCTTCGGTTGTTCGCTGGCCCGGGTGCGCCGCTCCGGCTTCGGCATCTCGGCCGCAATCTCGGCATCGCGACGCTTGTTCCAGACATCGACCTCGTGGAAGTTCCCCATGGTATCGCCGCGCAGCCCGAGCCGCAGCGTCTCCACAGGAATGACTTCATTGCTCGCGATATTGCCGAGGTTCACCTCGCTGCCGAGCTTGCGGACCATGAAAACCTGTTGCGCCTTGAGTGGGGCCTCGAAAATCAGGTCGGCCGGATCGATCTTGGCGACGATTTCGTCGATCAGTCCGGCGCGAGCCTCGCCCGAGCCGAAATAGAGCCCCACCGTGCCACTTTCCCGGGCCTCGCAGATCACCTTCCAGGCTCCCGCATCAAGCTCCGACTGGATCATTTCGACCCAACGAAAAGGTGGGATGATCTTCTCCGAATCTTTGCTGCCGACCTCCGAGAGGACGGTGAAATCACGCGCCAAGGTTCGGATGTAGCGTGCCTTCTCCTTCATCGTCATATCGATCACCCCGGTCGAAATTTCGACATGGGAGAGACCAAGTTCGGTCGCAAGACGACGAAACTCGTCGAAGCGACCCTGCAGGATCGCAACCTCGAGAAGCGTGCCACCGAAACAGACCGGCACGCCTGCGGCTTGATACACCCGGATCTTGTCACGCAGATTCTGCGTGACATAGCCCGTCCCCCAGCCGAGTTTGACAATATCGATATAGTCCGACGAGGTCGCGAGGACATCCTCGATATGCCGGATACCCAGTCCTTTATCCATGACGTGCGTGATGCCGACATCGCGCGGCTTTGGACTGCGTGAGGGGAGAGAGAATAAATCCAACATTTGCGGAACCTCCGAATCAATGGTGGGTGGAACGTTTGAATGAGATTTGCGGCTTTTGCCGCCCGAACGAGATGGGGGACGACTCACGAAATTGCCTCCAGGCCGGGATCTGAACGGAACCGAAAGGACGACGACATCATGGGCACTCCCCGGACGTCGCCGCCGACGCAGACACGCGCTCTGCTTCTTCGACCAGGGCCTGTTCGGCCGCGTCGAGGCGACGACGCTCGCCGTCCGCCCATTTGGCTGCCGCATCGACGGCGGCCTGAATCTCGCCCAGCATGCATTCCACCGGGCCTCGCGCCGCAGCACCAAGCTGCGTGCGGGTGGCGACGATGCCCGCGGGATCCTCAACGCTGGCGAAGATTTCGGGATCGAGCTTGAGTGCGACGCCAAGCACCTCTTTAGCGGCCTCTTCGAGCCCTTGCTGCGTCACGGTCTGGGCCTCGGGATTCGCGTCCAGCGTCTGTCGTACCGCCAAGGCCACGATGCGATGGGCTTGTCTGTAGGGAACGCCCTTTTCCTGGACGATCAATTCGGCCAAGTCGGTCGCTTGGACGAAACCGCGGCCAGCCGCCTCAGCCATACGCTTGACGTCGAAATGCAAGCCCCGCACCACCTCGGCCATCAGCCGCAAGGCACGCGTGCCGCCGTCGAGGGCGCGCGGCACCTCGCCAATAGCGAAGATGCGGTTGTCCATCTGGGCCGAGGGCGTCATCCCAACCGCCGCCATCGAAACCACGCGCCCCAGCATGTTTCCTGTGATGCCACGAATGAAGGCCAACGCGTAAGGGTTTTTCTTTTGCGGCATGATCAGACTGATGCGGGCGTGGCGATCGGCCAGCTCACAAAGCGCGAACTCGCGCGTCGACCAGATCTGCAGGTCCTCGGCGAGTCGATCGGCATTGACCAACGCGGCCTGCAAAAGCGCCATGGTTTCGATCGGCTGGTCGGCCTGCCACATCGCATCGCGGGTATGGCGCACCGGTTTGGAGAAGCCGAGCAGACCGGCAAGGCGTGCCCTATCGAGTCCGAGCCGGGTCCCATTGACGTTGCCGATGCCCCCCGGGCAGGCGTCGTTGCGCCGATAAGCCTGACGGACACGCTCGAGATCGCGCAGCACAGGTTCGGCAAATGCAAGCAGGTAATGTGCGAGACTGGTCGGCGTCGCTGGCTGAAAATAGGTATAATCGGGGACAACCGTGCCAATATGTTCGGTCGCGCGCTCGACAAGCGCGACTGCGAAGGCCGCCAGCGCCGCGTGCAGCTCCAGCAGGCGATCGCGCACGGCAATACGGTAGGCGATGGTTGCAGGCTCGCGGCGCGGCCGGCCCGCCCCCATCCAACCCGCCACTTCCGGGTCGCGCGCCCGGATCCAGGCCTCGCGGTTGGAATAGACATCTTCCAGCTTCGGGTCGAGTACAAAGTCTTCCACCGGGAGCGCGTGCAGCTCGACCAACCGGGTAAGGAGCCGGGCCGTGACCTCGGGCGGCAGGATGCCACTCTCCCCAAGCACCAGAACGTGCGCCAGATCGGCCAGACCGAGGCCCCGGTGCAGGATCGGTGCGTCGGCGATCTCAAGCGCAAACGAGGCCGCGACCAACTCCGGCGCCGGTCCTTCGCGGAGCCGTCCGCCCTCGCCCTGCCCTTTGGTCGTCATCACGCGGCCTCTCGACCCGGTCGTCGACGCTCGCCCTGCACCATCGTTGTCATCGCCATTCTCCTGCTCGACTTGGCCGTCGGTCTGCTCAGTCGAGCGAGATGCGGCGCAGTCCCTTTCCGACCGTCGGATCGGTTTCGAGCAGGATATCGTCCTTCTTCTTGCGCCCCGTCGTCTCGACGCGATTGCGCTCACCCTGGCGACCGCCGCCTATCCGCTTCAGGCGGCTCATTCCGGCCTCGAGAATCCGACTGGCCGATTTGAGGATGGGCCCCGGATCGTCCCAGGCCGAGTAGGCATAGGTGCGTCGGCCGCTATACGAGCGCAGCCATTCGAGATAGGTAAGCCGCCCCTCGGGCAGGAAATAAAGCATGACGGTCTTCAGATCGCGCTCTTCGTGGATCCATTTGATGCCGTCCTCGAAGACCGTCTGCGGCTCGACCGTCTCGCCGAGCAGTTCGCGGTACCAGATGAAAGGCAAATTGATGCCCGAGCGGGTGACGATGCCGTGCGGGAACCAGGTCCGGCCACCGGTAGCTTCTGTGATCTTGGGCTTGCCGTCGCGCCGATCGTTTTTATACTCGACCACACCATAGCCAACGTGGCCGACATCCTGCAGAATGCGCACGGTCTCGGCCGCCGCCCACGGATCGTGCCGGCTTTCGGCGAGCGTCGCAGTGCCAAAACCCCGCGGGTACATGCGGAGTTTGCGACCGCTCCACACGGCCAGCGGCTTCTGGTCGGCGCCGAGGTAGGTCACACCCCAGAACACATCGGCGTCATCACCCGTCATATATTCCTGGATGATCAGATCCTGATGCACCGGGAAAATGATGTCATAGAGACGCCGCAGGGTATCGGGTGAATCGGCGAGAAAGAGTCGCGTATCGAACGTCTCGCGCCAGATCGCGGTCGGCTGGTAGGGCTTGATCAGGCAGGGGTATTGAATCTCGCGCGCGATCGAATCGATATCGTGCGCCTCGTCGGTGAAGTACGTCTTCGGGAGCGGGTAGTCGCGCTCGATCGCAATCTTGTAGAACGATTTCTTGTCGAGAAAAAGCTCGAGCACTTCCTTCGACGGCAGCCGATACAAAAACCACGGATCGAGTTCCTCGCGGCGGCGGGACACCATCTGCACGTTCAAATCGCCGCTTGGCAGGAGGATTCCCTTATGGCCCTGTCGCTCGAGTTCGCGACCGATGGTCGCCAATGTCTCGATCAGACCGTCGCCACCGGACGTGAACTCCGGGCAATGGACCTTATGGCAATAGCGGGTCTTCGCCCCGGGCTGTTCGAGGTCGTTATCGATGCCGATCACCGGCACCCCGACCCGGCCCAGGGCGCGGCAGGTCGCCAGGCCGTTCTGGCCAAGTCCCAGCACGATCGCCGGCGGTCTATCGAAACGGGGCAGCTCCATAGAAAAAGGCTCCTGAACGGGAATGAACAAACGCGGCCGGATCATCCCGTCGAAATCCGCAGAAGGCAACCCTCCAAGAGGTAATCGGGCCACCGGGGACGTTCGTTTAATTTCCGCAAAGAAAGTTTAATTTTCTCGCGCCGGGGCGCCGGGGCGCCGGGGACGTGCGTTTAATATTCGCGCAGATTGTTTAATTTCTCAGGTTCACGACGGGCGGCTGCCCCGACCCGACGGGACGCCGGGGCATCGTGCTAGACCCGACCGGAGATTGCTGCCGCGGCGGCGACGGGCTGTCCTCATGAATACCGACACCCAGGCCCAAAACGAGCCACCCGACCCGAAGCAGCCCGCAGCCGCGTCCACTCGCCCGGCTGCCCGTTACGGTCCGCGGGAAATCCGGGCCCGGCGCCGGGCTGAAGAAATCATCGAGCGAATCGGACGCCGGGCCCTCCTTGCCGGCCTCGATCCCCTGGGGCGTTGGCTCGGCGCGCCGCTGCGGCAGGATTCGGACCTGGTCCCAGCCCCAGCGATCGTCGTGCTCGGCGCGGGAATCCGCTCCACGGGCGTTCCCAGCCCGACCACCTGTGCGCGGGTCCGACACGGCGTCGGCCTCCTCCAGGCCGGCTTCGCGGATCTGCTGGTCTTGAGTGGTGGCGCCCGACGGCCCGGCCGGCCTCCTGTGGCGCGAGCGATGGCCGTCCTGGCCCGAGATCTCGGAGTCCCGGAGAACCGCCTGATCCTCGAAGATGGCTCCAGCCGCACGTCGGAAAACGCGGCCATGGTGGTGGCCCTGCTGCGCGAGCGCCAGATCGACCGGGTCCTGCTGGTGACCACCGATCTCCATATGTGCCGGGCGCGGCGCTGCTTCGAGCGCCACGGAATACGCATCCACCCCGCACCGGCGCCGGCAGCCGTCGACGAGGCGCCGGGTCGCGCCAGCCTGGTGGCGCAGGCGCTCCATGAATGGGTGGGACTCGCGTACTACCGGGCGCGAGGCTGGATCTAGCGAGTGCGGCGGGGGGGACCTCGTGATCATGGCACGCTGGTCCGCCTGATTTCGAAAACGTCGGTGACCGATTCTGGCCAGGGCCCGTTCGCTGGCTCTTCACGGGGATGCGAGAGGAAGCTTTTTCCTATTCCTTCGGAACCCCCGGGCAAGAAGCCAAGAATCCAGCGTGTTGGAGTGCCGCCATGACCGCATCAACTGATTCCGTGGTTGTCTGCTGATCCGTCGTCACAGAAACGTGGTAGTCGAGCTGGTGCGAGTGGCAGACTTCGTCACTCCTGCGGGCCAGTCCAAGCGGCCTGCCCTCGACCCCGCCATCGGCTCGCGAGGATTCCCGTCGCTCCAATTCAGCCAGGGAGCAAAACACTCCGACCAAGAAAATACGTGCCCCCGTTCGCCGGAGGACATCAACGATATCCTCGCTCCACGATTTATCCTGGAGGAAATGGTCGATCACCAGATTCGTCCCCAGATCAAGATGCGCGCCCCAGCTCCTATGGAGTCCAGACAGCAGACGACGGCTATGCGGGTTGAGGACAACCCGCATGCGTGGGCTCCCCCCATGCTTCCCTTCGGCACCGCTCTCGTCGACGTATTCCCAGGCGGCACGGCCATCATGGGGGGTACGCGATACGAGACGCGCGAGATCCCCACCTTGAAGCCTGACGAAGCTCAAAGGGTAGAGTTTGTCCGAAAGCAAGAGAACCAGGTCGTCAAACGCTACTCGAGCGAATGCAGCATCGGGATTGCCGTCTGCAAGGTCGGTCAGACGCTCTTGCAAGGCTCGACAGAGGGTCGATTTTCCGGAGGAACTTGGTCCATTGACGAGAATCACGACCGGCGCCGAGCTCTGTTTTTTTGGCAAATCTTTGTCCATTACGTCGGTTGCTTACTTCCTTTGGAGAAAATGCGGCGCGAACTGAGACCCTCGCGCCATCGTCGTCAGGTGAGAATTTCAATGCCCGGTCGCCCGGCGACCACACGAAAGCGGGCAAACGTGGTCGCCACGGCGTCCGGATCAAAGGTGTCGAGCACTCGGAACTCGACGAGAGTCTCTTCGGGCGTCACATCGACGAGCGTGTAGCCCTGACTCAGCAGATCGATCTGCTTCAAATACGGCGCATTTGCCTGCATCATGATCGCCTCGGCGACATGCAAAAGATCCTCTGGCGCGATCGTGCGCGGATCCGGATCGGCGGTGAGCGAGCCGGTGACAAATTCCATCGCCGTCACCGGCGAGGTGGGGTCGTCGAAATCGGGCATGATCTCGCTCGCCTTGTAGAAATGCGTATGCCCGCTGCAAACGACGACGTTCGGAATCTGGTGCTCCGCGATGAAGCGCATCAGCTCGCGACGCTCGGATTGGTAGTCGTCCCACGCTTCGTTCGAGACGTAGACGCCGCCGTTGCGCTGCAGATCGGGATTCTGCAGGCGTAGTTCAGGCGTATCGCGATCGATGAGCTTCCAGGGCGCCATATCGTAGCTGCTTCCGACGAGCTGCCAGGTGGTGCGGCGGCGCGCCAGCCGTCGCTTCAGCCAGCGCTTCTGGCGCAGCCCGAGCGTCGTGCGCCCGGGGGCAAACATCTGCTCGCACGGCGGCAGCGCCGTGTCCTGCGCATCGATCAAGCCGAAAAACATGCTGTTCGCCGGCACTTCCGGGTCGCGGTACTGCCGGGTATCAAGAAGCTGCATCTCGGCCAGCCGTCCCCACGCCAGCGAGCGATACGTCCGGTCGCTGCGCGGTCGCGGCACCGGCATATGCTCGAACCAGGCCGTGCGTGCCACGGCCAGACGGTCGGCCGGTCCGGTGCGATCGCAGCCGTTGTAGAACTCGCCGTCATCCCACACCGCCACCAGCGGCACGGCGGCATGCAGCTCCTGGAGCAATGCATTCGAATGAAATTGGCGGTATACGCCCCGATAATCGTCGAGCGTCAGGGTTCCGCCGTCGCTCACATAGACGTAGTCGCCAAGATGCAGCAGGAAGTCGACATTCTCCTGCGCGATGGCCCGATGCGCCACATAGTAGCTGTCGTTGCGCTGCTGACAGCTCGCAAAGGCATAGCGCAGGTGGTCCGACGCTGCGCGGACGGGCGGAGAGGTACGCAGGCGACCGACGACCGAGGCCTGACCGTCGTATTCAAATCTATAATGGTACCAGCGGTCCGGCCTGAGCCCGTGCACCGCCACCTTGACGGTGTGGCCGCTCGGCGCGTCGGTCGTCACCATGCCACCGCGTACGACCTGCTCCATCGCCGCGTCTTCGGCGACCGACCAAAGTACCGATGCCGAGCCACCTCCGAGCGGCGGCGTGACGCGCGTCCAGACGAGCCCCCGGTTGGACTGCGGATCGCCGGATTTGACCCCGTCGGGGAAGAGCACCGATGCCGCACCGCCGTACGCTCGGCGGCTGGGGATGGCGCCCAGCACGGCGGCTCCCCCGGCACTGGTCGCGAGCAAACGCAAAAATTCGCGTCGCGGCAGCGTGCGTCCAGTGCCCGCCGGCGGAGCCAAGTCAACGAGGGGGAGAGGTCGGTCGTTCATGGGGTCAGCGGATCATGCCGCCGACCGTGGCCCGCCGCAAGAACCTTTCGGCTCATGAACTCTGGCTGCCGCCCGCGATCAATCCAGCGCCCAGCTTGAGCCATCATCGGGAACGATGCTGTTCCAGCCGAACGTATCGCGCAGGCGCCGCCGACACGCATCGGCCGCCGCGGGTTCGCCGTGCGTCACGAAGACGCAACCCAAGCCCGCAGATAGAGAGCACCGCCCTATCGGCCGCCGCGGGTTCGCCGTGCGTCACGAAGACCTGACGCGGCGAGAGCGCGGCGGGCCTGAGAGAGTGAGCAAAAATCCCCAGCACGGGCCGTCGCTGGTGCTGGAGGGTTGGGACCTCGCCGGGGGGCGGTAGCAGGGCATCCGAGTGCAGCAGACGTGGCCCCGGGCCCAGGCGACTTGGGGGGTGGAGGCAGCGAGTCTGGCTTCTGGTCCCCCATAATACGATCTAGCCAGTGGGCATGCGGCAAGCGCCCGTGGGGAAGGCTGCATCGAATGGCGAGACGGTCGGCCTTTTCCAGAGGCTGCGGGTTTGACATGGCTGATTCTGAAGTATATGCTTTTCGGCATGGCAAACGACGAGGTCGATGATCGAGAGGGGCCGGGTTCCGGCGTGCCGGCGCAATCCTTGACGCTGTTTCCCCTGCCGCCACCGATTGCGCGAGCGCCGCGGACTCATGCCTCCGACCCCAGGCGGGGCGCTCGACTGCGCGAGGCGGGGCGCTCGCGAATCGTTTGGGCATTGGGTTTTCCAACCACATCTCAAGCCACCGCACATTCGCATCGCTGTCCGGACGAAATCCGCGCATTGTACCGGCGTTGAGGTCGAGCTCACCGATTTCCGTTGGCATTGACAGGTAGATTCCGGCTTCAGAGTTTGGAACGCGCACCAGTGTCATAAGGTCTTGTTGACCACCTCCCAGATGAAGTTCGACAATCCTCAAATCCCCTGCGCCACCATGATTGCGCACCACTTCGACATGGGTCAGTCTCCACCCGTGCTGGACCAGATTGAGCAACGCACGGGCGTGCGCCCGACTGAACTCCTCATCGACGGCGGCTACCCGAGCCACGCAGCCATCGATGCGGCGGCCGAGCGCGGGGCCGTCGTCTACGCGCCTCGGCCCAAGGCACGAGAGGGCGACGCTCGCGATCCCCACCTGCCGCGCGAAGGCGAGAGCGAGGCG
>VFKT01000037.1 GCA_009885395.1 Deltaproteobacteria bacterium
AGCCCGCATAATTCATGAACCGCAAATCCGAGGGGTCAGTTTGGAGATTTTGCGGGCCATGTGCCAGCCGCGGGGTTGCGGGTTGGTCGTCGGCTCGGGATTTGTAGATTTTGGGATGCATTCGCACCGGCGGGGCCTCCTCGATGTCCACCGCAGACAAACCCCTTCCCTCATCGGCAGACGCCGGACCATTTTCGCATGACGATGAACGGAATGTTGAAGACTACGAAGACGAAGCGCCGCAAGCGACAGCGGCTTGGAGCCACTTCCTGCGCCAGAGATAATTCTGAGCGAGGTGGATGACGACCCGGCGGACCGATCCGGTCACCCGCCCGCCAATCTTGAACAGCATCAAGCGCAGCGTATCCACCTGCTCTCGAGCAAGCGAGGTGCGCTGCAGGCGAGAGCGCATTGTCTGCATAACAATATACGCTGCCGCAGTGATGCTCACACGCATCTGATTGCTGCGGAAACTCGTGCAGCTGGTGCGGTCCAGCCCAAGTCCGTGTTTCAGCTCCTTGATGCGATTCTCGCTCTCCCCTCGCATCCGGTAGATGTCGTAGACGCCCTCGGGCGTTTGCGGGAGATTGGTCACGACGAAACGACAGTTGTCGCGTGGCTCGCGCTCGTCCAGGCGGACCACTTCGGCCTTGTAGATCACTCGCCGCTTCTTTTTCTTCCACGTCCCGGCGCCATAGCGGGTTTCACCAAACAGAGCCGCGCTCTTGCCACTCTCGCGCGACAGGCGCCGCGCCGTACCCGTCCGGCGCTTGGCGCGGCGGTCCAAGACGCGGTTTCCAGGCATTCCAACCAAATAGTCAAGCTTTTCCTGCTCAAGGAAATCAAACAGATCTGGACCAGCAAACCCGCCGTCCAGTCGCACCATGATCCGTGCCTTGGGGAAACGGCGCCGCAGCAGCGGCGGCAAGATCCGCTTGAGGATGCCGCGCGTACCCAAGCTTCGCCGTGGCCTTGCCCGAACGCAGGACGGCGGCAAAAAGGTATTGGTCAGGCTCGTCGTTGAATGTGAGAAAACCCAGCATCGGCAAATAGCAGTAGTTGTCGTAATGCCCGTTGAAAAAACTGAGCTCTTGCTGCTGTCCGTAGTTGGCCAGGTCGGTCGGGTCCATGTCGATGGTAATCTGCTCGACCCGGCGGCCAAGACTGTTGGCCGTGGTAGCCGACGACCTTCTCGGCCATCGTCATGCCGATCCGCTAGAGATCCTTGTTGCTGACCGCGTTTTCAAAACGCAATACCGTCGGCTGAGAAGCAAGCCCGGCACCCGTCATAGGGTCGCGCCCAATCATCATCCGCATCATCGGGTCGCCGCCAAGACGGCCTGCGTCGTTGGCGTCGAAGTAGCCCAGCGCCAGGCCGAAGATTCGCTGGCCACACAGCTCCGCGTAGGAGTGCTTCACCTTGACCTCCTGACGCGAGTCGCGGATGCAACCGCCAATCGCCGCCGTCAGACCGAGCTTCTGGTCCACCGTCTTGAGCAGCATCGCGCCGCCGTCGGAAGTCGTCGATGCCTCGTCAAAAACAACATGAAGGGGCTTGTCCAACAACGCTGGAAACAGAACAGACTGTCGGGTAGGGGTCACCACGATGAAAATCCTTTGCGGGGTCGAAAATGGTTCGGCGCAAAGCCGTTCCAGCACCCACAAAGGGTTTTCTCGTCAAGTTTGCCGGTGTGTTCGTGAATTATCCGGGCTAGCAACATTGGAGTCAGCAGCATACCACTCAGTGCCAACCCTTGTTAGCATCCTCTGAGCAAGCTCTGGAATAACTCCCCCGATTTTTACACGTTTTGCCCGGCCATCATCGTCGTCAGGGTCGCCGCGTTGCATTGGAAAGGTTTTCAAACGGTATCCCTCTTCCTCAATCAGGCGTATGTGCTCCCTTGATTGGTCGTAGCCTGGTGATTTGGGTCCTCGTGGTCTTGCCCAATCCTCGGAAAAAATCCTCGCGGTTTGGCCCTTCGTATCTCTGTCCCAAGCTCCGAAGATAATGAAGCGCTCGGACTCGTTGAGAAACGACCAGCTCCACTGCCAGTTTTTGCATGTCGCTCCATGCGACTCAATGAATTGCCTCCGGGTCATATTGCTTTCTGTAGAAAGTTTTTGGCGCTTGCCGATTCAAGATTGTTGTTCAACACGTCAGCCATTTTGTAGTCATGTTCGCTGAACGCATTTCACGGCACCGGCAGCTAATCAAAAATCTGCTGCACCACAGTCTCGCTGGTCTTCTCCTCCGCCTCGGCTTCGTCCTGGTCACAATTCATTTCGCCGCTTTCTTCTTGGCAATATATTTTACGTCGTCAATTCCTTCGAAATCGTGGTCCTGCGTCCACAGCGTCGCCTCGCTGGCGCGGGCGGTGGCCAGGACAATTGAATCCGCCATTGGCAGCTTCAATTCCAAACTCAACCGCGCGGCGCTCATCGCCAGCGTCGCATCTAAATCAATAATGCTGCCCTGTTGCATCAACGCCATCGCATCCAGTGCGCGACGTTCGCCCAACTCACGTCGCATCCAGCGGCAGACTTCAAACACACAGATCGTTGGCACGACCAGCCGGGGCGCATCGCTGACCGCTTTGGCGAAAAAATCAGCGTTTGCTCCACCGCCGAGAAACTCAATCCACCCGGATGAATCCACGACATTCACAGACGATCCGGCTCCCTTTCAAAGTCTGTGTTCATGCCTTTGAACGCGCCCTGCATTTCCTTGATGGCGCGCAGCGGCACCATGACAACTTGACCTTCCAAGTTGATCATCTGCATTTTCTGGCCAGCCTTCAGCTGCAGCGCTTCCCGAATCTGCTGCGGGATGACCACTTGAAATTTCGGCGATAGGGTGACGGTATTCATATCGTTATCAGTTCGGTAGGACGGTATGTCGTTCGATGGCTTATGTCAACCGCATGGGTTAAACCTTGTGGTTCATTCGCTCACGGCACCGGCAGCTCATCAAAAATCTTCTGCACCACCGTCTCGCTGGTCTTCTCCTCCGCCTCGGCCTCGTAGGTGATGGCGCCGCGGTGGCGGAGCACGTCCATGTTTATGCTCATCTTCACGTCCTGCGGCGTCACGTAGCTGCCGCCTTGCAGGAAGGCGTGGGCCTTGGCCGCGAGCGCCAGCGCGATGGTCGCGCGCGGCGACGCACCGAGCTGGATGACCCGGATCTTGTTGTTCAGTCCCTCGACGAAGCCGAGAGCCACCTTCATGTCAAACCCGCGGCCTCTGGAAAAGGCCGACCGTCTCGCCATTCGATGCAGCCTTCCCCACGGGCGCTGGCCGGATGCCCACTGGCTGGGTCGTATTGTGGCGGACCAGAAGCCAGATCCACCCCAAGTCGCCTGGGCC
>VFKT01000131.1 GCA_009885395.1 Deltaproteobacteria bacterium
CTACACCTATACGTACGCGACACTCGGCGAGTTGCTGGCCTGGATCATCGGCTGGGATCTGGTCCTCGAGTACTCCGTCGCCGCAAGCACGGTTGCGCACGGCTGGGCGCATTACCTGAGCTCGTTCCTCGAACTCTATGGAATCAAGATCCCCGCAATCTGGGCAGGGAGCCCGATCGAATACGACGCCGCCAATCAATCCTGGTATGCCACAGGCGCCATCTGCAACCTGCCGGCCGCTCTCGTCGTCTTGCTGCTGACCGGCCTGCTGGTGGTCGGGATCCGACAGAGTGCCCGGTTCAACGCCGCGATGGTGATCGTCAAGCTGGCGGTGGTGGTATTCGTGATCGTCGCCGGAGTGCCCCATATCGACACCGCCAACTGGTCGCCGTTCCTGCCCTACGGTTTTCCCGGAGTGATGAAGGGCGCCGCCTATATCTTCTTCGCCTACGTCGGCTTCGATTCGATCTCGACCCACGCCGAGGAAGCGATCCGACCGCAGCGCGATGTCCCCATCGCCATCCTCGCTTCCCTCTTGATCTGCACCTTGCTCTATATCCTGGTCGCCCTCGTGCTCACCGGGATGGTGCCCTACAACGAAATTAAACTAGACGCACCGGTGGCGGCGGCCTTCGCCGCGCACCACCTCGACACCGCCGTCTTCATCATTTCGATCGGCGCGATCTCCGGCCTGACCAGTGTTCTTCTGGTCTTGATGCTGAGCCAGACCCGGGTGCTGCTGGCCATGTCGCGCGACGGTCTGCTGCCAGCAGCCGTCTTCGGCGCGGTGCACCCGCGTTTCCAGACGCCGCACCGGGCGACGATCCTGGTCGGCATCGTGGTCGCCATCGTCGGCGCCACCTTTCCGCTGAAGATTCTTGCCGACCTGGTCAATATCGGAACCTTGATGGCCTTTGTGATCGTCTGCGCCGCGGTGCTGGTGATGCGGCGCACCAACCCCGATCTGCCGCGCCCCTTCCGAACCCCTCTCGTGCCGCTGATCCCGGTGCTCGGCATGGTCTCGAACTTGACCATGATGTTCTACCTGGGCTGGGAGAACTGGCTGCGCCTCTTCGTCTGGCTCGCACTCGGCCTGGTCGTCTATTTCGCCTACGGTCAGCGCCACAGTCGGCTGCGGCTCAATCTCGAAAGCGAACTCGCGCGCGGCGGCATCTCGCCGGACGGCCGACCGCGCAGCTGAGCCCCAAAGGTGCCGCCACCGGGGCCGAGGTCTGCCCTGTCGGCAGCTGCACCAAGCCCTGCGCCCAACGATGCTCGGGCCGAGCCAGGATTCGGTCATTAACTAATTACACGGCGGCGGCCTTCTGCACCTCGCCACGTTTGAAGAGCCAGGTGAACATTATAAAAAGGACGAACCCCATGCTGAGCACGGCCACCGTCCCCGAGAAGAGCTTGAGCCACCGGAAGGCGACGCAGAAATACTATTCTGGCTTGATAATCTCCGGCGTGATGAGCGATCGGCTCCGCGCCACCAACCCCGTGCCGCGGCAAAAGATCTTGCGGCCCATGCCGGAACTTGCAACGGAAGGGTCTCGACTGAATCTCTGGCGCATCGCCGGAGCAGACGTGGCACGGCGGAGGTCAGGCTGATGCGCAATCCCCAGAACCCGGAAATCGACCCGGCTCTGCTTCCTGAGGATGGGAAGAAGACGGTCAGGTCGAGACTCGCCCAATTGCGCCCGGCGGCGAATTTCGGTCACCGCGGCAAAGGGCATTCGCGCCCGGGCAACCCCCATCCGGAGAACTCTCTGGCCGCCTTCCGGCAAGCGATCAGCGAGGGCGCACACGGCGTCGAACTGGACGTTGAACTTTGTGCCGACTCGAATCTGGTGGTGATGCACGACGATACGCTCGACCGCACGACCAACCAGAAAGGCGGCGTCAGCGCGTGGACCAGCCCGGATCTGCGAACCCGCTGCCGTCTGCTCGACGGCGACGGGCATCTGAGCGCCGAGCCACCGCCGACGCTGGCCGAAGCCTTCGAGGCGGTGGGGTCGGCTGCGATGATCAATATCGAGTTGAAAGTTTTCGAAATGGCCTACCAGACCCCGTCGAGCGGACCGACGGATCTCGCGGACGCCGCAATCGCCGAAGTCCGCCGCCTGGGTGTCCTCGGACGCACGCTCTTCTCCTCCTTCGATCCCGCAGCCGTCCGGGCCGCACGGGCGATCGCACCGGAGGCCTACGTCGCCCTGCTGCTCGGAGTGCGGGAGAGTGTCGAAGCGAGGACATCGATCGGCTTGGCTCTCGAACTCGGTGCCGACGCCATTCACCCCTTCTTTGCCATCCCGGACGACGGCATCGCCGCCGCCCGCCGGGCCGGACTCGACGTCAACGTCTGGACGGTCAACGAGCCCGAGGTCATGCGACGCCTGATCAACGCGGGCGCCACCGCCATCATCACCGATCAGCCTGGCGTGCTGGCGCAGGTCCTCGCTGCCGACGCGCGGCATTAGCCCGCGCCCCATGCGCGGTCGCACGGGCAGCACCCGCGTCCGGTTTGAACCGCATGGCCCAGTCGGGATACCTGAAGCGCCGCTGCGGATATCTGAAGCTGATTCGGGCCCCTGCCACCGCACGACGGGCCCTCTGGAGGATTCCAAATGCCCCAAACCATGTCTGACCTGAAACGAAACCTCGGCGCCAGCAAGCTCGGCTTTCTGCTGCTCGGGTTCTCTCTCCCGCTCCTCGCAATGCCGGCACAGGCCGTCGAAGACGAGGCCAGCCCCGGCCTGGAATCGCCCTCCGGCTACCAGCGGGAGACGGACGCTCTGGACCAGACCGAGGCACAAGAAACCTCCAACGATGCCGAGGCCGCGGAAGCCGAAATCGTCGAGAAAAAAGGCGCCGCCGCAGCCGATCTCACGCCCGCGGAAGGACGCCGGGTGGAAGAAATCGTCGTCCATGCCCGCAAGCGCGAAGAACTGCTCGAGAACACTCCCGTCTCGGTGACGGCCCTCAGCGAAGAAATGTTGAAGGCCGCCAACGTCACCCGGCTCGACCAGATCCAGGAATTGGTGCCGAACCTGAGCATCTTCCGCACGCTCTCGGGCCAGACCGCTTCGATCGTGATCCGCGGCGTCGGCAATTTCCCCTTCATCTACTACGACCAGGGCGTCGGCCTTTATGTCGACGGGGTCTATCTGTCGCGCAACGCCGGCTCGGTCCTCGATGTGGTTGACGTCGCAAGCGTCGAGGTGCTGCGCGGCCCACAAGGCACCTTGTTTGGCAAGAATAGTCTCGGTGGCGCGGTCAGTCTGACTACTGTCAAGCCCAAGCCCGAACTTGAGGGCTACGTCGAGATCAGCGCCGGCGGGTTCGGCACACTCGACACCCGCGCCGTCCTGAACTTGCCGATCGCACCCGAGATTTTCGACGACCGGCTTGCGACGCGACTTTCCTTCGCCTCCTACAAGATGGCCGGTTACACCAGAAACGAGTTCAACGACAAGGATTCCTCGGACCGCAACTCGCAAAACTTCCTCGGTTCCATCCAGTACCGGCCAATCGACGAACTCACGCTCGACCTCTCGGGCACCTGGTCGCATTCCAGCACCCGCGGCCTCGGGGGCCAATGCCGGAACGTCGACTTTCCGGCCGGCGGCGCCCCACCGACCGCCCCCTTTGTGCAGATCTACTACCCGGGTTTCGAGGCGGCCTGCGAAGCCAGCCAGCCCTACAACTTCCAATCCGAGGTCTCCGGTCTGGCCGAGGTCGATAGTGCCGGGACCTGGGGAATTGCCACCTGGGACGTTGGCGACCTTTGGGTGATCGAGGATATCGCCGTCAAATCCACTTCAGCCTGGCGGCAGCAGACACCGAGTTCACAGCTCGATATCGACATGACGGAGTTTCCCATTGCCGTCAGTAATGGTTTCGGTGATGGCTCGGATCCTCTCCAGGGCCAACCCTCGTTCCAGCGTCAGATGCAGACCGAGTTACAGCTGAACGGAACCACCTTAGACGAGCGCGTCAACTTCGTCGGCGGCCTCTTCGCTTTCTGGGAGAGCGCCAACGAGGATAACGGCCTGAGCATCCTGCCCAATACGCCCGTCGAGCCGCTCGGTATCAGCTATAATTATACGACGGTTTCGAATTGGGATTGGGCTCTTTTCGGCCAGGGCACCGTCGATCTGACCGAATGGGCGAGCCTCAGCGCCGGCACACGCTACACGCAGGAGAAAAAAGGCCTCTCGCGGCTGGTTTTGCAACCAGAAAATGCCATCGTCCCGGTACCAGTCGATTTCACGGGCCGCGCCATCTATGAGGGC
>VFKT01000134.1 GCA_009885395.1 Deltaproteobacteria bacterium
CGCCCGCAGCCGGGCGATGGGCTAGCGCCAGAACCCCCGGGGGCGGGGCAGATGAAGAGCATGACGGGTTTGCACCTGCGACCGGGCGATGGGCCCTGGCCAGAGAAGCGGAAGTGCGCAGCAAAAGGGGTTCCGACGATGATCCTGGACCGTTTTCGACTGGATGGAAAAATTGCTCTCGTCACCGGGGCCGGCCGCGGAATTGGGGCCGGAATCGCCCGGGCCTTCGCCGAAGCCGGCGCCGACGTGGTCTGCGCCGCACGCACCCCCGAGCAGCTCGAGGAAACTTGCGCACCCATCCGGGCGCTCGGCCGAAGGGCGATGGCGGTGCGCTGCGACGTGACAAAACGAGCCGATCTGGAGGCCTTGGTCGAAGCCGCCACCACAGCCTTCGGCAGAATCGATATCCTGGTGAACAATGCCGGCGGCTTCCCGCCGAGTTCGTTCGTGCGCACCAGCGAGCGCGCCTTCGAGAGCGCGCTGCGCTTCAACGTGACCAGTGCCTTCCTGCTGAGCCGCCTGGTCGTGCCCGGCATGCTTGAGCGGGAGGCGGGAGCCATCGTCAATATCTCTTCCGCCGCCGGCCGGCTGGTCATGCCAAATTTTGTTGCCTACGGCACCGCCAAAGCCGCCCTCACCTTCATGAGCCGCGAACTCGCCTGTGAGCTGGCGCCGGCAATCCGGGTCAACGCCATCGCGGTTGGCTCGGTCGAGACCTCGGCGCTGACGCCTTTCCTCGACGACGACGCCCGGGCGAAGATGGAAGCCCTCACCCCGATGCGACGCCTCGGGCAAGTGGAAGATATCGCCGCCGCCGCGCTCTATCTGGCGTCCGATGCCAGCAGCTTCGTCACCGGCAAGGTGCTGGAAGTTGACGGCGGCACTGAGCGCACCAACTGGCCCTTCGATTGAAGATAATTCAGCGGCGAAATCCAAACACCCAGGGCACGACAGTTGCGATGATCCGAATCGTGTCCCGCCATGGTTCGTAATGGCTGCGTCGCTCCGCCGAAGGCGGGTACCAGGCCTCGATCTCGCGCTGCAGCACCGGCAGACCCCGCCGGCCAGCCAAAATCAGGACTTCCGACTCCCAGGCAAAACGCCCGGCCGATGCGCCGAGGGCGAGCGTTTCCTTGATCGGATAGACCCTGAATCCTGATTGACTATCTCCCAGCCGTAACCCCGCCGCCAGACCAACCCACCAATCGGCAAACACATTGCCGAAACGGTTGACCGGGGCGATTTCGTTGTTTTCACCGCGGCGACGCACCCCGATCACGATCGAACGGGGATGGCGTTGCAGGGGCTGAAGCACAACAGGAATCTCGGAGGCGAGATGCTGGCCGTCGGCATCGAGGGTCATCGCGTGGGTGAAGCCGGCTTCGAGCGCCCGGCTGAAGCCGCTCTGAAGTGCCGCCCCCTTGCCCTGATTGACGTCGTGTTGCAAAAGTTCGGCACCTGCTGCGGCGGCAGCGGCACCACTGCCGTCGCTGGAGCCATCGTCGACGACGATCACATGCTCGACCCTTTCCCGCGTCGCAGCCACGACCTGCCCGACAGTGGCCGCCGCATCGAAACAGGGGATGATGGCAACGACGCGAATCTTCACGCCACGGCCGGCCGGGCGTCTCCACCGGCGAGCAGCCGTCGCAGGATCGCATCGCGCACCTGCTCGGTGAGTTCATGCCTATCGTCGGCCGTCAACCCGGTTGTTTCAAAAGCCGGCAGGATTTCGATCACGATCCGGCCGGGTTCGATCGCAAGATAGCCACCCTGGCGCATCACCGCCTTCGAGCCGTGCACCGCAATCGGCACCACCGGAAGTCCACGCGCGATGGCGAGCCGAAAGGCGCCCTTTTTAAACTTGCCGAGGTTCCCGTCGCGCGACCGCGTGCCCTCTGGAAAGACGATCAACGCCGCCCCCGCGCGACCCACGACCTCTTGCAGATCGTCGATCGCATGCACCGGATTCTCGCGGTCGACCGGCACCATGCCGAGAGTTCTCATCACCCAGCCGAGGATCGGTTCGTCGAAGAGTTCCTTCTTGGCCGCAAAATGCGCCTCGCCGGGAAGAAAACCGAGCAAGGCTGGAATATCGAAATGACTGGCGTGGTTGGGCGTGACGACTGCCGGGCCTTCGGGAAAGTTCTCGAGTCCCCGAACCTCTATCTCAACGCCTGTCGCCAGCGCGAGAGTGCGTGCCGAGGCCTTGGCAAAGTCCCAGGCCAGGTCGCGGCTCAGCAGGTGCAAGGCCACGGCGGTGGGGCCGCAGGCGAAGAGCATGCCACGAAAAATCCAGCGGTTGAGGCCGGCACGCGTGCCGCTCGGCAACGAGGGGCAATGCCCCAACAGGTCTTCGAATCCCGTCATCGATCAGCTCCTGCGCGGATGCGCCGGGCTAGCGCAAACCGCCGTGGCAGCCAAGCCGCGCCGTCAAGTCGACTGGCCCGGGCTGATTTCGTCCGGCGACGCCGGCTCGAAGAACGGCCCGAACTGGAACCATTGGTGCGGGTACTCCTGCACCCGCCGCTCAAAGCGCGTGGTAATCTGCTGCAGCGCCAGGAGCAGGGTTTCGTCGCCTGCTTCACGCGGGATTTCGATGGGCGGTTCGGGCAGGAAACGATAACGCCGGCGGCCGGTGCGGACGGAAAAGACTGGCCAGATTGGGACAGCCGCCGCCCGGGCGAGGGCAAAGGCCCCGATCGGCAGCTTCACCCGACGGCCAAAGAACCGGACCTCATGTGTCACTTGCCCAGGCGTGGTCCGGTCCATCTGGATGGCGACGATCTCGCCGCGCCGCAACGCCTGCAGCATCCCGACCGAGGAAAAAGGCGAGGTGTCGGAAAAGATGACCCGAAGATCGGTATCGACCCGCATCTGCTCGAGAAACGCCTGCACCGTGGGGTTGGCTTCGCTGGCCATGACGACGTTGACCGGACGGCCAAAACGGCAAAGCGCGCGGGCGCCGATCTCCCAGCAACCAAAATGTGAAGTCAATACAATGAGCCCACGCGTGCCAAGGCCAGGCCCAGCCTCGGCAAGATCGGGTGTCCCCTCAAGGTCGACCTCAAGGCTCTCGCCCACATCCTCGCCACGGGCGCCGCGGCTCTGAACCTCAAAGGTTTCGACGAAAAGATGCGCAAATTCCGTCATCGACCGGGCGGCCCGGCGCAGCGAGGTGAACCTGCCACACGGGCCCAGCACCACCTCCAGGTTGGCCGTGATCTGCCGCCGTGCCGCTGGAACGCAAAGCAAAAAGAGCCATGGCACCAGCGGCGCAAGCCATGCCTTGATGGCGTCGGGCAGATGGACGGCACCCCAGGCGCCAAAGCGTCGCCAGAAAATGCCGTCATGCCGGAAGGGGCCGCCGCGCATCGCTCCTCCAGCACCGGCCCGCGCGCGGCCAGACTCAGCCAGGGGTGCCAGCCTCGACACTCAAGCCCACACCCTCGGCAATCAGCGTATGGGGACTGGCATCAGCGATTCGCACGCGAACCAGATCGCCGACTCCGAAATTGCCGACGGGCAGGACGGTCGTCTTGAAATCCTGTGATTTTCCGACCGCGTAGCCCTCGAGGCGCCGGGCCGGGCCATCGACCAACACCTCCACCTCCTGGCCTATACGAGCACGATGGTGGCGAAGCGAGATGGTCTGTTGCCGCTCGATCAGGGCACTGAGGCGACCGCCCTTGCCGGCTTCGTCGAGAGCCTCTTCGAGCCGGGCTGCACGGGTGCCCTCGCGCGAAGAATATTTGAAAAGATAGGCAAAATCAAAACAGGCTTCGTCGAGGAAATCGAGCGTACGTTTGAAATCGTCTTCGCTCTCGCCTGGGAAACCGGCGATCAGATCGGTCGAGACCGCGAGGTTGGGCACCGCGTCGCGCAGGCGGGCCAGGATCGCACGGTACTGGTCGATTGTATAATCCCGCTGCATCGCCGCGAGCACCGGATCCGAGGCCGATTGCAGCGGCAGATGCACGTGCGGCATTACGCAGGGTTCTTCGGCAATCGCCGCAATCAGATCGTGATCGAAATTTGAAGGGTGGGGTGACATGAAACGAAGCCGCTTCACGCCATCGATGCGCGCCGCTCGCCGCAGCAACTCGCCAAAGCCGACGGTCTCTGAACGATAGGCATTGACCGTCTGGCCAAGGAACACGATTTCCCGCTTGCCGGCGGCGACGGCCATCTCGACCTGTGCCAAAACCGCCTCGACCGGCAGGCTACGCTCGCGGCCACGGGTGAAGGGCACCACGCAGAAAGTGCAGAATTTGTCACAGCCGCGCATCACCGTGATCCAACCGCGCGGGCCAGGACCGTGCTCGGGCTGCAGATCGGCATAGGTTTCACCACGGTCGAGCCGCACCTCGATACGCGGGTCGCCGGACTCTTCGAGCAGCCTCGGCAGATCGCGATAGCCGTCGGGGCCGACGATCACGTCAAGATAAGGGGCGCGCTCGAGCAGACTCTCGCGATGGTGGGTCGCCATGCAGCCAAGCAGGCCGAGCCGCACCTCGGGTCGGGCATGCTTGAACTGCAGCAACTGGCCGAGACGGCCGAGGACGCGTTCTTCGGCATTCTCGCGGATCGCACAGGTGTTGAGGAGCAGAACATCGGCGCACGCCGGATCCGTGGTGGTGGTCCAGCCCGCGCGGCGCAGCACGCCCCCGATCAGCTCGGAATCGGCGATGTTCATCTGACAGCCGTAGGTCTCGAGAAAGACCCGCATGCCTGTTGAGCCGGAGACCGCTGCCACGCGTGCGACGGTACCAAGGTGACGCCTTGCCGCAATCTGCCTTGGTCTGCCGCAGCCCGCGAGCGGGTTCAGCGGCAGCCTGGCTGCGCTCCTGGCCGTCGCCGAAGGGGTACGGCGAGCCACGGCCAAGCGCGCCCACGTCCGGGCGCTCGCCGCCTGCCCTCCCGGCCCTGGTCGATGCGTACGGCCAAGCGCGCCCACGTCCGGGCGCTCGCCGCCTGCCCTCCCGGCCCTGGTCGATGCGTACGGCCAA
>VFKT01000228.1 GCA_009885395.1 Deltaproteobacteria bacterium
ATGAAGACCTTGGCCGGCGCCACGGGCCCATCTTCGCAGGGCAGAGGGGCGCTGACCAGCTTGGCGAGGCCGGACGCGCCCGGTTGCGTTTTCAAAGGCGTGTCTCAATTCCGGAGAACGCATCCACCGCTGCGACAAAGCTGGCGGCCAACTCCACTGTTCTCGATCGATCGAGCCGAACTGCGGCAGGCTCTCAGCGCCGCTGCGACGACCACGGCGGCCGGCTCTAGCGTTCAGCCGAGAGCGGCAATTGCCTCAAGGCGAGCGTCGAGCGCGTTGAGGTCGTCCCAACGCCCCGTGCAAGGGTCGAGGATCGCCGCGATGCCGGCGCATACGGTGCAGCGCCAGCGCGGTTTGCGCGTGTTCGCCCGCGTCGCCGGCCTAAGGACGCAGGACCACCAATCGCTCCAACTGGCGGGCAACCGCGAGGCGATCCTCGCTGATTTGAGCCCGGAGCCTCGCAATGGCGGCGTTCACAACTCCGCTCCCTCGGCGAGGACACGGGCGCTGAGGCGCGCTGACGCGTCCTCCATCCGCACGAGAT
Organism: Deltaproteobacteria bacterium; assembly: GCA_009885395.1. GTDB lineage: Bacteria > Desulfobacterota > Binatia > UBA12015 > UBA12015 > SXLG01. Next base: position 545 of record VFKT01000228.1, read on the forward strand.
CGACCGGGACTCCCAATGCGCCCTCTACAGCCACGGCAGCCTCAAAATGGCGATGCGCCGCCACGCCTTCGACGGACGGCGAGATCAACGTCGCTCGCCTGGTGCAGGGGGCCGCTCAGGCGGGAGCCGAAGAAGCCACACGCGCTTGGCGTGGAACTCCTCGCGGAGCAAGGCAGCCGCCGCTGGAAGCCGCTCTCGTACGCAAGCTCCATCCCTCGGACGGAAGCCTGCTCCGGCTCGCGGCGAGAGCGGAGGTGCAGCGCCGTTTCAGCGACGGTGGTAGCCACCCAGGGAGGTTCGGATCCCCGCCGGAGAACGACAAGCTGCGACGGCGGCCTTCCGCAGGCTTCTGGAAACGCGCCGGAGACCACGGCAGCGCCATTTTTCTCTGGCCTGAAACAGCCCGATCGACTTTGGTTTGATGAAGAGGATCACACCGCCCGTGCCCATACCGAACGATGCAGAACCTGGCGGCCCGCCCCGCCGCAGCCTCTGGCCGACGCTGGCCCGCATCGCGGTGGCCGCTACCCTCCTCGGCTTTCTGCTGACGCGGACCGGCGTGGCGCCGCTGGCGCAAGTGCTCGGCCGCACGAATCCGTTCTTGTTTCTCGCCGCAGTCGGGCTCTTTGCCAGCGGACAAATGATCGGCGCGCTGCGCTGGTGGGCGATCACTCGCGAGGCCGGTTTTGCTGTGAGCCGCGCCGCCTGCCTCCGCATATGCTGGACCGGCATGTTCGCCGGCATCGCCATCCCGAGCACGGTCGGCACCGACGGAGTCCGGACCTTTTTGTTGGGCCGACAAGCGCCGGGACGGACGCTCGCTCTCTCAACTGTCGTTTTTGACCGGCTGATCGGACTCGCAACATTATTATTGGTGGCCCTCGCCGCCCTCGCCGCAGACCGGGCCGACGGGCTGCCAGTCGAGCTTCGGGCCGCCGTCACCAGCCTGGCGCTGCTGCTCAGCGGCACTCTGGCCGGCCTGCCGCTGCTGCTGCGCTGGCTGCCGGCCGAGAGCCGTCTCGGCCGGCTGGCGGCACGGCATCTGCGGCCCTTCGTCACCAAGCCCAAGCTCTTCGCCGTGACGGCACTGGCCTCGTTCTGTGTGCACGGGCTTCAGATCGCCGCGCAAAAGACTCTCACCGAGGCGCTCGACCTCGATCTGCCCTGGGGTCTGGTCGCGATCTACCACCCCCTCGTCGTGCTCGCGGCCGCAATCCCGATCACGCCAGGCGGCCTCGGCGTGCGCGAAGCGGCCTACGCCTGGTTGCTCGGCGAGGCCGGCGTGCCGATCGACGATGCGGTGGCGCTCAGCCTGCTCTGGTGGGCAGTGGGCGTGTCGGTTGGGCTGAGCGGCGGTCTGGTCTGGCTCAGCGAGCGCCGCCGCCGCCCCGCGCCAGACGTCGGCCCGGATTGACGAGACGATTCCGACGCTGCATCGACGCTGCATCGTCCGGGCGCACGCTGCGACAGCCCTCGGCGCGGCGCAGCAACAGCAAGGCCCCGACGATCTGGTCAAGCCCGGCCGGCTGCAGCGCCAGAGCCTGCGTTTCCGCTATCAATGCTTGACGAAGAGCCGCCGGCGATGTTCGTAGCGGCACGGCTGCCGAGAGAGCGCGGACCAATTGCGTATCGAGGCGATCGATCGCCGGACGCAGCTCGGCTTCGAGCGAGAAGCCGGCTCCCTGCATAGGCAGCGTGGATGGTTTCTCAAGCATACGTTGCTGAAGATCTCTCGCGACACCCATCTGCACCTCGACCAGCCTGGCGTACGCCTGCTGGTCGAGACACGCCTGCCGCGACCGACGTCGGCCCTGCGCCCGCACCTCGGCTTCCCGCTGCGCCACGCGGACGGTCACATCCGCACCCCTCGCCGTGGCGTCGTGCCTGGCTGGCGGTGATCCGACCTGCGCCGCGCGCCGTTTGGCCGCTGCAACGAGTGGCATGAGAGCGAGCCGGCGTGCGATCAGGTCGATGACGAAATCATCGACCGGGCGGATCGCCACATCGGAAACCGTTGGCGAGACAAGGTTAAATTGGCGCCGCAGGTCGATGAGACGGGCCGCACCGGACGTCGAGCGCAGCCAATCGTCAAGATCGGCAGCAAGGCCCTCCCGGCCCGGTGCCACCCACCAGGCCTTGCGGTCACTCCCCAGAACCCTCACGCGCACCAGGCCGGGCGGAAAGCTCTGCGCTTCTGCGTCATCCGCAATAATTGCATCGACTTCGCCGCTGAGCAGCAGATGCGGCAGCCCACGGTTGTCGTCAATCGGCCGGAGCGCAGCCGCCGGAAGGCGCAACCGCGCCAGCCGCTCGAGATGACCGCCGCGATTGACGGCGAGCCGAAGTCCTTCGTCGTGGCGCGCCAACGCTGCGGTCCCCCGCCGCAGATAGAGCCCCGCCTCAGTACGGCTTGACGCAAGCGTCAATAATGAACGCGCGAGCCGCTCGGGACGCACGGTGACGCCACTCATGGCGACATCGAAACGGCCGGCGAGCAGATCGTGCTCAAGCTCGGGCCAGCGAAACGGCACCCATTGCACGGTGCGTCCGCGGGCGGCGGCATAGGCCCGGGCCGCCTCGATTTCGAAACCGGCCGAGCCGGTCTTGCCAATCACTGAAAATGGCGGGTAATCACCGCTGGTGCCAACCCGCAGCGGCGCGGCGCAGCCAGCGAACGCGACCGCCGCGAGAACGGCCACAACGGCGAGCAGGGTGCGGCCTTGTGGCCCCCACGCTCGCCCGACCTGCGACCGCTTGTCGCTCCAAAGGGCCTCGGCTAGCGTCGGCCCATGATCGCGTGCCTTGACCTCGAAGGTGTTCTCGTCCCTGAAATTTGGATCAACGTGGCCGAGCGGACCGGGATTCCCGAACTCCGCCGCACGACGCGGGACGAACCCGATTACGATGTGCTGATGCGACAACGTCTCGCCATCCTCGATCAGCACGGCATCACCTTGCCCCTGATCCAGGAGGTGATCGCCGGCATGGGCCCACTCGAGGGCGCGAGAGAGTTCCTTGACTGGCTGCGATCGCGGGCACAGGTGGTCATCCTCTCGGATACCTTTCAGCAATTTGCGACCCCACTCATGCGCCAGCTCGGCTGGCCGACGCTTTTCTGTCACCAGCTCGAAGTCGAGGCCAGCGGGCGGATCAGCGGCTACCGGCTGCGGATCGACGACGGCAAGCGCCGCGCCACCCAGGCCTTTCGCGACCTCGCTTTCCGGGTGGTGGCCGCGGGCGATTCCTACAACGACACCGCGATGCTTGGCGCCGCCCATGCCGGGATCCTTTTCTGCCCGCCCCGCAACGTGATCGACGACTTTCCCCAGTTCCCCGTCACGACCACCTACGACGAGATGCGACGCGCCTTCGTCGAGGCCAGCGGCGGCGAGATCGGTCTGGACTGATGAAGCCGGTTCCGGGAGCTTCCAAAGGCCAGCCCCGCCCCGCTTTCGATCCGCGGCCCGACTTGGCTAGAGTCGGCGCCATGCACCGGCTCGACAAGGTCCTCTACACCGAGATGAAGCAGCACGCGCTCGAGTGTTTTCCCGAAGAATGCTGTGGTTTTCTCGTCGCCGATTCCGAAACCGGCGAGGAACGGGTGCGACGCGTGCGCAACGTCGCCACCGAACGCCATCAAGCCGATCCGAAAACCTTCACCCGCGATGGCACCGATGGCTACATCATGGACGAGAAGGAACTCTTCGAAATCCAGCGCGGCATTGACGACGGCGCGCTCGAAATTCGTTGCATCTACCACTCGCATCCCAATGGCCGGGCCTATTTCTCAAAGGAGGATGAGGCCCGGGCCCTGTTTTTCGGCGAGCCGATCTACCCCGAGGTGCTTTACCTCGTGCTCGGCGTCGACAAGGTCTCGGTGAACGCGCTCTCCGGTCATCTTTGGAACGAAGACCGTCGTGAATTCGAAGATATCAACGTGACGCGCTCCTGAGTGGGTTGAGGAAAGCCGGCAGCAACAAGAGCGTCTGAAACAGACAGAGCAGCAACCCGATCCCGCCGGCCAGCCCGAACCCGGCAAGAGCTGGGTTGCGCGAGAGGGCGAGCGCGCCAAAGCCCACCACCGTCGTCAGCGTCGAGGTCAGCATCGCCCGTCCCGACGCGAGAAGGGCGTGCCGCGTATCGCCAAGCTCGCGACGGCGCTCAAGGGCGTGGATCACGTTGTCAATGCCTATTCCGAGAAGGACCGGAATCACTGCGATTGAAATCGTGTCCAAGGCCCAGCCAAAAGCGGCAAAAATACCCAATGTCATGGCGAGAGCCGAGAGAGGTATCGCCACTGCCACTAGAGTCGCTCGCAAAGTTTTTTCTCGACGGAAGACGATCAACCCCAACGTACAGAGCAGAGTCCCCAGATAGAGCCGGGCCTGGTCGCCGAGACTTCGGGTAAGGGCCTCCTCAAGCAGGGGCCGGCCGGTGACCAGAACCTGCGGGCCGGAGGGAGCCGACAACGCATCTAGAAGCTCGGGCGCCAGCCGCAGCAGCATGGCCCGGTCACGCGGCTCGAACGCGACCATCGCCAGCGGCCGACCGTCCTGGCTTTGTGAGAGGTGGAGCGCACGCAGCGCCTCGAGGCCGGGCAGCGGGATCGCGGCCGCCGGCAAGGGTGCGGGCACCGAACGCAGCGCGGCCAGCGCCGGAGCCATTGCGGCTGCGGCAAAACCACTCTCGAGAAGACGTGCCTCGAGACGATCGGCCGCAGCCGCCCTGGGAAGGCGTTGCCAGGCGTCGAGGCGGCGGGCCTGCTCCTTTTTCGAGGGCAGCAGCTCGGCCGTGCCTGCGACCTCGCTCACTTCGCCGCGAGCCGCAGATTCGGCCAACACGCGACTCACCCTCTCGCTGGTTTCCAGAACCGCTTCGAGTGGGGCCGCACCGGAATCGGTGTCCCCCACCACCAGCACCGCCCCGTCGGGGTCACCGCGTCCGAAAAGGTGACCGATTTCGGCATCAACAAGCTCTGCTTTGGTCCGGGGCAGCAATTGCCCGAGGCGACCGTCGAAGATCGGTGCGCGCGTCAGACTTAGACAAGTCACGACGAGGCTCAGCGCCCAGGCGGCGAAGACCCGGCGC
>VFKT01000341.1 GCA_009885395.1 Deltaproteobacteria bacterium
CGGCATCGATCGCAACCACAGACATCTCGACGGGTGCTGAATCCAGCCGCGCCGCGAACGCCTCCACCCCCACGGCAACGCGCAAACGTCCGCCATGCGGCAGGAGCAGCGGCGCGCTCTGCCAGTCGCGCTCGTCGAGTGCAGGAATCGGTCGGGCGCTCAAAGTCCCTCGAAGTCGCTCGTCCACGGCTTGCGACGCACCGCCAATCGCCGAGCCCGGCCGCAACTCGCGAAAGGGTTTGCGATTGTCGGCGGGATGCGCCTCGTGCTGGCCCTCGAATTTGACACCCGCTTCGACTGGCCAGGCGCCCTCGACGAAGACCTCGGCGGCGCCCGGCAAATCGGGCGGAAGCACATAGGAACAGCCCATCTCGCCCGTCCCGGCCTGCGGCTCGCAGCGAACCTTCAGCGGAAAGGGCCGCAATTGATCCAGCACCGGCCGCGCCACATCGGCCAGCACGTCCTCGCCTCCGTAAAGCATTCGTTCGTTGGAAACCACGGGGGCCAGATGCGGCACCATCGAAACAACGCCAGGACGTTCGAGGACGATCACCGGATCGCTGCAGCCCTGAAGGCAGAGCAGCGCGCCGGCGAGCGCCAGCGCAGTCGCCAGCATCCAGGCCGGACTGGCCCGCAAGCGGGGGCGCCGCGAGACGTCGCGCACCCATTCCGCGTGCCCACCCACACCACCAGCCGTCAGCTTCAGCAGACGAACCAGCAGCACGACCTCGATCAGCACGGCGAGAGCGAGCAACCCAACGCCAATCGGGTTGGCGCCAATCCACCAGAACCAGAGCAGGGCGAGCAGCGATCCGAACGGAATCATGGCAAGGACTCCAAAGTCTTCGGGCCTGTCCCGGAAAGCTTGGTCGGTAAGCGGGCGGCGTCGTTCAGGCTCCAATCGTAGGCCAGGAACTCGAGCCTCGCCTCGTCGAGACCGTCAACCGAAGCGAGCGTGCCTTCGCCCTTCCCTGCATGGTCGCGAAGAAAAGCCACCACCCCGCCCTTCTCGACGAAGTCCTCGCCGAACCAGTCGAAGAGTTTCGAAATACGGGCTTCACCGCTTTCCGGGTCCGGCGCGATGCCCTTGCCCCGATTGGCAAGGAAGCGTCGCGTCTGGTCCTCGAGCTGCACATCGAGCTGCACCCCCAGGTAGGGCTCAGAACGAAGATCCGGGCACGAAACCGAGGCGCAGACAATCGCGAAATGGACGCGCGGCTCGGCGAAACGCGGGCGCAGGATATCGTGCTCGATTTCGTCAAGCGTCCGGATCCGGCCAGCCACCGGCACGATAGGTCGCTTCCAGACCGGGCGGAGCCAGCTTCCGGCATCGCGGATGCTGGCAAGCGGTTGGTTCTGCAGGACGATTTCGATCGCGAGCAGGTTGTAGGCGTTGATCCAGAAGGCCAGCCGAGCGGCTTTGGTCTCGAACCTTTCCGGCCGGGCACGGTCGAACGCCTCGAGCGTCTGGCTGCGCAGCGGATCGTCACGCCAGCCTGCGTAGTCGACAACGGAAAGCTCGATGCCGTCGATCTCGCCACGTTTGATATGGCGTTCAAGCAGCCTCGCAAAAGTCAAGTATAAATCTTTTTCGGCTGCGACGCCGTTCACCAAAGATTCAGCCGGCGCGGTCACGACAAGTCGCGCCTGTTGCCCCGCCCGTGTCGTGACGGGCGCGGCCCCAGCAGGCGCGGCGAGAGTTGGCGCGGTGAGGAGCGTGGCGACGCCGAGACCCCACAGAAGGAGGATCTTCAGCAATGGGCTCGGACTTCTCTCGTTCCAGCGGCGCAGCGCGAACGGAAGGATCACCGGGCATTCCCCCGCCAGCCACTTTGCCGCGCTGGGCACCCCTTCCTCCTCCCCACGCCGCAACGATGCCATGCCCCACGCACGCCGCAAACTTCGCCGACGCGAACGCCTCAAGCCTGCGCGGTCAGTCCCGCGCGGTGGCACCGCGCCTCGGCCGCCAGACTCGCGATCGCACGCGCTGCTCCTCGCATGAGGTCGCGCCACGCTCTCCTCTGCTAGACGCAGCGGGCCGTGCCGGTGGGGAATGATCCAGGCTTAGCCGAGAGGCTGCTCGCTCAGGCGGCAACGCCCAACCCACTCGGCGCCCTTGTCGAGCGGTCTGCCGCCGCATGGCCCAGCGCGATCGCATTCGAGCTTGAGCTCGACGACGGCACGACGCGTTCGCTCGATTTCGGAACCCTGCACATACGGGTTGCCACGGCTGCCGCCGAGCTCCGCCGGCGGGGCGTGCGAGCCGCTGACGCAGTGCTGCTCTCGGGCGCCAATGATTTAAATTTTGTCGTGAGCTGGCTCGCTATCGTCCACATCGGCGCCATCGTGGTCCCCCTGCCGATCGTCTCGGCCGCAGCCGAGGTAGCGGCCCGGGCCCTTGCGACCCACGCACGTCTTCTGCTGCACGACCGCGAGCGGAGCGAAACGGCCAGCACGGCACGCGACCTCGGCGACCACCTCGATCTTTTATCGCTCGACGACCTCGCCGCAGCCGACTCCGCGACGGCCACCGGTGAAGGCCCCCCCGCGTCCGCAGAAGCCGTCGGCGCCGACGCACCCGCGATGATCCTCTTCACCTCGGGGACGACCGGGACGCCGCGTGGCGCCATCATCTCGCATCGCACGCTGGCGCTGCACACGACGCTGCTTGCCTGCGAATTGATCGGACTTGGGGCCGACGACCGGATCCTCGGAGTTCTGCCCTTGACACATTCCTACGGGGCGCGGATGGTGTTGCTCGCAACGCTGGTCTCGGGGGCCCGCACTTTGCTCGTGCCGCGCTTCGACGCGGCACGCACACTCGAACAAATGATCCGCCACCGCACGACCTGGATCCCCGCCGTGCCGACCATGTTCGCCGCCTGGGGCAGCCTCGCCAAGGGCCGACGGCCAAAGCTGCGCTGGTGCCTCTCGGCCGGCGCGCCGCTCGCCGACGAAATC
>VFKT01000288.1 GCA_009885395.1 Deltaproteobacteria bacterium
AAACTGGTCGTGTGGGGCGACTGCCCGGCTGCTTCCCCGGCCGGACTCGCAAGATCAGGCTGCGCTGGTTGAAACTGGTCGTGTGGGGCGACTGCCCGGCTGCTTCCTTGGCCGGACTCGCAAGATCAGGCTGCGCTGGTCGGCGGCAGCCCCCTCTCCGGCCCGCCGCAGAGTGGAGCGGCTGGTCCGTTCACCCTCTGATCTGAACCTCAGGCACCGTGGCGCATTGCAATTCGCTCGTCGAGCCGCGTAGAGCTGCGAACTGTCGGTCCAGCGCGAACACCCGCGCCCAGAAATCCGGTCGTCAAGCCGGGGAGGTCCTTGATGCAACCCCTACGCCGAACGTTTCACCTTGGCCTGGTCGCGGGCACGCTCGCGTTGACCGCGGCCGCTTGCAGCAACAGCGGCGGCGGAATCGCGCCGCCCGTCGAGCCGCCGAGCTGTGCCGGGACGAACTACAGCAGCACCTTCGACGCGGTGCAGAAAATCATCTTCGAACGCCACGGCTGCGCCGCCGACGCCTGCCATGGCAGCGCCGGTTCAGGCGGGCTGGACCTGCGTGCCGGGCAATCTCATCCCAACCTGATCGACGTGCCCTCGGTGGGCAGCCCCGAGCGCCGCATCCTGCCCGGCGATGCACAGCGCAGCTACCTCTGGCTCAAGCTGGCCGCCGCGACCAACCCGGGTTCCGTCGAAATTTCAAATTCCCCGATGCCGATCGGCGGCACACCGCTCAGCAAAGAGGAACTCGAACTTCTTCGAATCTGGATCTACAACGGAGCTCCGGCCGAGGGCGCCGTGCTTGGCTCGGAAGAACTGGTCGATGGCTGCCTGCCCGAGATCGTCCCCATCACGATCAAGCCACTTGACGTGCCTGCACTTGACGAAGGTCTCCAATTCGTCATGCCGTCTTTCACCCTGCCAGCCGGGGTCGAGGCCGAGGTCTGCTTTGCCTCCTACTTCGATTTCTCGGATCAGATTCCCGAACGCTTCCTCGAGGCCAATGGTTATATGTTCCGTTTCAAGGGCATCGAGACCCGCCAGGATCCGCAGAGCCATCATATCATCGTGAATCTGAAACTGATGGACCCGGCTCAACTCAACCATTCAGATTTCGGCGATTGGACCTGCAAAGGCGGCCCCCGTCATGGCGAGATCTGCGAGGCAGTGGACGTGCACGGTTGTGGCGAGGGCGGCCTCTGCGGCAGCACGCCGCGCAACACCTTCGCCTGCAATGGCTTCGGCCCGGGCCCGAACATTCTCGGCCAGGATCTCTTCCGCATCGGTGGCGCCCAACAGGCGCAAGACAACCGCGAATTCTACCCTGGAGTATTTGCGCAAATGCCGGTGCGCGGTGTCGCCTACTGGAACCCTCACGCGTTCAACCTGACCAGTCGCGACCACGAGATGAACTCTCGCCTCAACTACTATTTTGCCGAGAAGGACGAGTCGGTAACACCGCTGAAAACGATTTTCGATGCTTCGAAGATCTTCTCCGCCAATGCAGCCCCCTACACCACGCAGACGGTATGTAACGATTTCGTCCTGCCGCAAGGCGCCAACCTCTACGATCTGAGTTCGCATACCCACAAGCACGGCAAGCATTTCTGGGTTGAGCTGCCGGGCGGCGAGCAGATCTACGAAAACTTTCTCTACAACGACCCGGCCGAGCGGCGCTTCAATCCGCCGCTGGTCTTTGATTCACCCGAAGCCGCCGAGCGCACGCTGCACTTCTGCAGCACCTACAACAACGGCGTGGCGGACGACGGTTCTCCCGATACCGAGCTGGTCGCCCGCTCGTCGCGCGTGCCGGAAAGTGCCCGTCAGCCGGGGTCTTTCGGCACCTGCGAACCAATCGCCTGCGTCGAGGGCAAAATCGGCGCCCCCTGCGACGACGGCGTGCGTGGCAACCTCACGGGCAACGACGCGGCCTGCGATACGACTCCGGACGCGGGCGATGGCTGGTGCGATGCCTGCAAGATCACCGGCGGCGAGAGCACCGAGAACGAAATGTTCATCTTGACAGGGTCGTATTTCATACCCTGAAACCGGGCGCTGTGGCGCGCCGACCCCTTTCGGCGCGCCGCGAGGCCCCGCTTCAGGCGCCTGGCCTACTCGATATAGGCAAGCGCGCGCAGGGCCGGTTCGAGTGCGCGCTGCATTTTCGCACCTGACGGGCCGGGGGCCTGATCGAGTGCCCCGTCCGCGCCGCGCGCCCGGCCGCGTTGAAGCAGATGCTCGACCAGCAGCGGACGACTGAGGGCGACATCGTGCGTCTCGCGGGGATCGGCCTCGAGATCAAAGAGCCGTGGCTCGACCCCCTCGACCAGGAGCTTCCAGCGCCCCTCGCGCAGAAACCACTCCGCAACGGGCTGGCGCCAGGCCCCACCCGCGCCACCAGCCAGCCCACCGGCAAGACGCTGCCCCGTCGCGATCGGCGGGCAGACCTCGCCAACCGGAACGCTTGAAGCCAGGTTTCGTGACGGGCGCGGCAGCACGCCGCCAAGATCCGCCCGGGCGGCAGCGGCTCGCTCTGCCGTCCCCTGCCCCGCTTGGCGACCCGCTCCGGCTGCGGCCAGCAGAACAGGGGCCAGGTCGATCAGGCTGGTGGGCGCCATGACCCGTTCCGACTTGACGCCCGGGACGCGAATCAGCAGCGGCACGTGCACCAGTTCTTCGTAGAGCGAATGGCCGTGCAGGAAGGTTCCGTCGTCGAGATTGCCGAGCGCTTCGCCATGATCAGAGGTGACCACGACGATCGTTTCCTCAAGCAGATCGCGCCTGTCGAGTTCGTCAAGCAACTGACTCAGCTCGCGATCAGCATAGGCCAGACTCGCGTCAT
>VFKT01000047.1 GCA_009885395.1 Deltaproteobacteria bacterium
CTCCGCTGCAGGAGGGCGACGACCGTGGGCGAGGCGGCGGTCCCGATCAACGTTGTGTAGGTCGCGACGCGCAGGCGGCCGGAAGCATCCACAGCAGGAGTTCCTGCAGGTCGATACGACGAACATCCTCTTCATTTGTGGTGGAGCCTTCGTCGGGCTGGAGGATGTCATCCGCCGTCGGGTCGGACTCAAGCAGGTGGGCTTCGGTGCCGAGATTCGAGGCAAGGACGTCCGCAACGCGGGCGAGTTGCTGCATGATGTCCATACCGAGGATCTGCTGAAGTTTGGGCTGATCCCGGAGTTCGTCGGCCGCTTGCCGGTGATCGCGACCCTCGGCGAGCTGGACGAATCCGCACTCGTGCGTATCCTGCGCGAACCCAAGAATGCGCTCACCAAGCAATATCAAAAGCTCTTCGAGATGGAGAACGTCTCCCTCAAGCTCACCGAGGGTGCGCTTGGGGCGATTGCCCGTGAGGCGCTCAAACGGAAATCGGGTGCCCGAGGCCTGCGTGCGATCATGGAGTCGGTGATGCTCGACGTGATGTACGACATCCCGTCGCAGCCGAACATCAAAGAAGTGGTGGTCTCCGAAGAGGTGATCTCCCGGGGCGAGCCACCCATTGTCGTGTACCAGAAGACGGCCGAAACAGCCTGAGGGCGTTCTCATGCTTTTCCGAAACGATAAAGATAAAAAAGAATCCGAAGGCGAAGAGCCCACCGCATCATCGCGCGTGCCGCTTCTGCCGCTCCGGGACATCATCGTCTTCCCGCATATGGTCGTGCCGCTCTTCGTCGGCCGCCAGAAATCGATCCGGGCGCTAGAGGATGCGATGGCGAACCAGAAGTTCATTCTTCTGGCCGCCCAGAAAGACGCCAAGACCAACGACCCGACGGAACAGGAAATCTACGAAGTCGGAACGCTCGGGGCGGTGGTGCAGTTGCTGCGGCTGCCCGACGGCACGGTGAAGGTGCTGGTGGAGGGCAAGCGGCGGGCGCGGGTGCGGCGCTACCTGCCCAACGCCGAGTTTTTCCTGGTCGAGGTCGATGAACTCACGGAGAAGATCGAGGCGGGTGCCGAGAGCGAGGCTCTTCTCCGTAGCGTCAACACAATGTTCGACGCCTACGTCAAATTGAACAAGAAGATTCCGCCCGAAACTGTTGCTTCGGTCGGGTCGATCTCCGACCCCTCGCGGTTGGCCGACACCATCATTGCGCATCTCGGCGTCAAGCTTGAGGACAAACAGGAGCTGCTCGCCCTGATTGACCCGGCCGAGAGGCTGGAGCGCGTCCTTGGCCATATGCGGTCCGAAATCGAGATCCTCGAGGTCGAGAAACGGATCCGCACTCGCGTCAAGAAACAGATGGAGAAGACCCAGAAGGAGTACTATCTCAACGAGCAGATGCGGGCGATCCAGAAGGAACTCGGCGAAAAAGACGAGTTCAAGTCAGAGATTCGCGAGCTCGAGGAGAAGATCAAGAGCAAGAAGATGAACCCGGAGGCCGAGGAGAAATCCCTCAAGGAACTCCGCAAGCTGAAGATGATGTCGCCGATGTCCGCCGAGGCGACGGTGGTTCGCAACTACATCGATTGGCTGGTCTCATTGCCCTGGGGTGAGTACACCGATGATAAACTTGATATCGGGGTGGCCGAACAGGTCCTCGACGACGATCATTACGGCCTCGAAAAGGTCAAGGAACGAATCATCGAGTATCTGGCGGTGCAGAGTGTGGTCGGTCAGCTCAAGGGGCCGATCATCTGCCTGGTGGGCCCGCCCGGTGTTGGCAAGACCTCGCTTGGCAAATCGATCGCTCGTGCCACCGGGCGCAAATTCGTGCGGGTCTCGCTTGGCGGGGTGCGCGACGAGGCCGAAATCCGGGGACACCGCAGGACCTATATCGGGGCGCTGCCGGGCAAGATCGTCCAATCGCTTAAAAAGGCGGGTTCGGGAAATCCGGTCTTCCTGCTCGATGAGGTCGACAAGATGTCGACCGATTTCCGTGGCGACCCCTCCTCGGCATTGCTTGAGGTGCTCGACCCCGAGCAGAACAACACCTTCAACGATCATTATCTCGACCTCGACTACGATCTCTCGAAGGTCATGTTCATCACCACTGCCAACAGCCTCGAGCGGATTCCGCGTCCTTTGCAGGATCGGATGGAGATCATCCGGCTGCCTGGATACACCGAACTCGAGAAGCTGAACATCGCCAAGAAGTACCTCATTCCGAAGGTGCGCGAGGCGAGCGGACTGAAGGATGTTGGCATCGAGTTTCCCGACGATGCCCTTTTTGGGTTGATTCGGCACTACACCAAGGAAGCCGGCGTTCGTTCCCTTGAGCGTGAGCTGAGCGCGATCTGTCGCAAGGTGATCGTGGAGGTCGTCAAGGGCATCCGCGTCGACCACCAGGTCGTCGTCAATTTTGAAGACCTGAAGAAATATCTCGGCCCCGAGAAGTACCGCTATGGGCAGGTCGACCTGGAGCCGAAGATCGGCGTCACGACGGGCCTCGCCTGGACCGATTTTGGCGGCGAGTTGCTGGGTACGGAAGTTTCCGTTGTGCCCGGCAAGGGCAAACTCACGATCACCGGTCGGCTGGGCGAAGTCATGCAGGAATCAGCGCAGGCGGCGCTGAGCTATGTGCGCTCGCGGGCGGATGATTTAGACCTCGACCGCGATTTCTACCAGAAGATCGATATCCATATTCACGTTCCCGAAGGCGCCACACCGAAGGACGGGCCGTCTGCGGGCATCACGCTGGCCACCTCTCTGGTGTCGGCGTTGACCCGGATTCCAGTGCGTTCGGATCTCGCGATGACGGGCGAAGTCACCTTGCGGGGGCGGGTGCTGCCGATCGGTGGCCTCAAGGAAAAGGTCCTCGCCGCCCATCGCGGAGGCATCAAGCACGTCTTGATCCCGGCCGAGAACGAGAAGGATATTGTCGAGATTCCGGAGTCGATCCGGAAGGAAATCTCGATCACGCCGGTCGAACACATGGACCAGGTTCTGCGGGCGGCTCTGGTCCTGACGGATCCCGAGGCTTTTTTGCGGGCGAAACCGGTCAAAATCAGCGAGCCGCTGGCCCCCGAGGCTGCGCCCGACCTTCTCACGCATTAGAGGCCGGCGGCGTAGACGCCCAAGCCTTTATCTGCGACCATTTGCGCTTGAGGCTTCCGCCCTGATACTCCAATTGGGCCCAGTGGGAGGGGAAAAAATGACAAAAACAGATATGATAGACGTGATCGTCCAAAAGCTCGATTTGCCGAGGACCGTGGCTGAACGTGCCGTGAATCTCATCTTCGATGAGATCACCAGCCGTTTGCAGCAGGCGGACAAGGTGAACGTGTCCGGTTTCGGCACCTTTGTGGTGGCGGAGCGCAAAGCGCGCCAGGGCCGCAACCCCAAGACCGGCAATACGATTGAGATTCCAGCTTCGCGGGCGGCCAAGTTCCGCCCAGGCAAGACGCTCAAGGAAGCATTGAACTGACGACCAGCCGGGTGCGCACCGACTCTCGGGCGGTTAGCTCAGCGGCAGAGCACCGGCCTTACAAGCCGGGGGTCGTGCGTTCGATCCGCACACCGCCTATGTGTCGGATCCTCAGAAATCACCTTGCCGGTTCGGAAGGTGATTGTTAAAGCAGCGCCGGAACGGGGTCGTAGCTCAGTTGGTTAGAGCGCCGGCCTGTCACGCCGGAGGTCGCGAGTTCGAGCCTCGTCGGCCCCGCTTAGGTCAGGGTCTCCCGCGAATCGTCGCGATGCCCATTGTTCTCACATCATTTCGGAAGAGTCGGTAAGATGCCCAAAAGGACGACACCTTTTTTAAGCTGGGAAGACGCCCAGGACGCGCGGCACTGGAAGCTCGTCGATGCGGCTGATCGGCCGCTCGGACGGGTTGCCACGCAGATCGCCAACCTGCTTCGTGGCAAAGGCAAGGCGACCTTCAGCCCGCATGTCGATTGTGGCGATTTTGTCGTGGTGGTCAACGCCGAGCGGGTCTACCTGAGCGGTCGGAAAACGACGGACAAGGTCTACCACCGGCACTCGGAGTTCCCGGGTGGGCTTCGGACGACGACGGCTGGAACTCTGCGTAGCAACGACCCCGAGCGGCTTTTTCGCGAAGCCGTCTCCGGCATGCTGCCCAAGAACCGGCTGGCTCGTCGGCTCATCACCAAGCTCAAGGTCTATGCGGGTGCCGAGCATCCGCATGGAGCCCAGCAACCAACGCCTGTCCAGGCTGAGGCTTAGAGGAAACCCAGAACGTGGTGACGAACGCATCGACGCAGGCAACGGGCCGCCGCAAGAGCGCAATCGCGCAAATTCGACTCCGGGCCGGTGACGGCCAGATCGTGGTCAACGAGCGCTCGCTTGAAGACTATTTTGGGCGTCCCACTTCGCGGATGGTCATCAACCAGCCTTTCGACGTGACCGAGTTGCACGGTCGCTACGACGTGATCGCCAAGGTCTGCGGCGGTGGTGTTTCAGCCCAGGCCGGCGCGATCCGCCTCGGGATTGCCCGCGCGCTCATCAGCGTGAACCCGGAACTGCGGCCACCGCTGAAAAAGGCGGGCTACCTGACGCGCGATTCACGCGAAGTCGAGCGGAAGAAATACGGCCACCACAAGGCGCGCAAGCGGCCTCAGTACTCGAAGCGCTGAGCTGCCCGATCGCCTCAATCGGCTCCCAGGTACAGCACCAGGCCGATCGCCATGAAGATCAGGTTGGCGCTCCAGGCGGCGGCCCAGGCGGGCAGCACGCCGGTGCGTCCAAGGCTGATCGAAAGCGCCAGCACGATCCAGTAGGCGAAGCCCACAGCGATGGCGAAAGCCATATTTGCGGCGCCACTGCTATTGCGCTGGCTGCCTGAAGCGAGCGGCACCGCGATCAGCACCATGATCGTGCTCACGAAGGGTACCGCCCATTTCAACCAGAGGTCGACCCGCATTTCGGTGGTGTCGAGGCCCTTCGATTCAAGGTCCGAAATTTGCCGGGCCAGTTCCAGGGAACTCATGTCGTCGGGCTGTCGGGCGACGGCCGAGAACTCCTCTGGCGTTTCAGTGAGAGGCAAGGCTGCGATCGGCTGCAGTCGGTTCGCGTTGGCGACGCCACGGCTGAAGTTGACCTCGAAGGCTCCCTTGCTCTCCCATCCCTTCCCATTCCAGCGGAGCTGTGGCGCCGTCAGTAGCCGCTGTAGACGGTAGGACGCGTCGAGTTCGAAGATGCGTACGCCGTGCAGCGTGGCCTTGTTGCTATCGAACCAGTCGATGTTCACGAAGCCCGATGCCGAGCGATACCAGATTGCCGAGGGCTTGAAATGGCCAGCAAATTTTTTCTTGCGAATTTCGACGTGTTCAAGATGGTGGGCGCGCTCGGCCGCCACCGGAACGAGCCATTCGTTCCAGGCGAGGATCGCTAGCGACAAAAAAATCGTCACGGCAAATACCGGCGTCGAAATGCGAGCAAGGCTCAGCCCGAGGCTTCGCATCGCCATCAGTTCGCCCTGGCGGCTCAGCCCTCCGAAGGCCAGCAACGTACCGGCGAGGACGGCCACCGGGATCATCTGGGTCAAGATGAGGGGAATCTTATAGGTGAAGTACCAGAGGATCTGCCGGGCGGTGGCACCGGCTTCGAGGAAACGCGGCGCTCGTTCGAGGAAATCGACACAGATATAGACCAGCACGAAGCCCGCCAGGCAGAGGGTAAACGCCCGGGCAAATTCGCGCAGGACGTAGCCCCAAAGGGTGATCGGCCAACCCGCTCTCATGGCCGGCCACGCCCGAAGAAGGGCCTCTCGCTTGCTGCGCGCCAGAGAAGGAGCAGGCCCGTCAAGCCGAGCACGATATTCGGTGCCCAGAGCATGGCTGCCGCCGGTGCAAATCCTTGCCGCGCCAGGGTCTCGGCGCCGGTGAGAAGCAGATAATAGATCAGGATCACGCCGAGAGAGACCGCAAGGCCGCGCGAACGGACGCTGCGCACCGGTTGAAGCCCAAGCGGGACCGCCAGAATCGAGAAAACAAGGGAGGCCGCGGGGATCGCAAAGCGCCGGGCCAGCTCGGTCGACGCGGCGAGCCCGTCCGGGGTGGAGAGGTTCGCCGCGTCCTGCTGCAACGCATTGAAGGGCCGCTCGCTGACATCTTTGGCCCGCGACTCGGTGACGCCAATGGCGTCCTCAAGATCGAGCGTGATATCGTAGACCACGAAGCGGGTTTCATCTACCGAGCGATCGGCTGCCGAACTGCGCAGGATGGTGCCGTCTAGCAAGCGCAGCTTGATGGCTTGCGAAGCGGGATCGGATACCAGGATACCCTCGCGTGCAAGGATGGTTGCCGGAGTTTCTCCGCTGCGTGCATCGGCGATCAGCAGCCCACGCAGGTGTTCGCCCGAGGTGTCGATTTCCTCGGCGTAGAGAGTCAGGCCCGGAAATTGGTCATTGAAGATGTTCTCCTGCAAACCTGCGCTGGCCCTGGTGCGGGCGAGTTCAAAAACCCCTTCGCGCAGGGCGCCGTTTGCCCAGGGCCGGACGTGGAGCGAAAGGGGAAAGGCCGCCAATGAAACCAGCCCACCGAAGAGGATCGCGGGGGCGGCGATCTGGTGAAGGCCAATCCCCGCTGCCCGCATGGCTGTGATCTCGTTGTCCGCGGAGAGGCGCCCAAAGGCCAGCAGGCAGGCGAGCAGCACCGCCATTGGAACCGTGACTTCGAGGAAGGCCGGCAGGACGTAGGAAAAGAGCAGCAGGACCTGTTCAATCGGAACACCGCGATTGACTACGAGTTCGATCAGTTTCAGGATCCGTGCAACCAGCAGCACGAAGGTGAAGAGCGCCAGCCCCGCCGCGAACGGTCCGACAATCTGCAGCACCAGATAACGTGTTAGCGTGCGGCCCAACGTCCCTCCTCGCCACCGGCTTGCCCGAGGCGTTCCGTGGGCCTGAGTAACCGGTCCGCGGTTGCGGGCGGTCTCGTCGGACAGAGCCTCGACGCTCGCCAAACCAGAGCTCTCGATCAAGGCCACTTTGCCGTCGTTGAAGCAAACGGCTCGGGCTGCGCAGCGGACTCGACGGCAAGAACACAGGTGGGGCCGGTGTCGACGACGCGGGCGAGGCGGGTTTCAGCGAAAATCCGGTATGGTAGCCGGCCATGCGGCGGCGAAGAGAGGGAGCACCCCCAGGGGAGCGGCGCCAGACCGGATCCCGCCACGCCGGATCGGGGCCGAACGCGGCCCAAGGCTATATCGCTCCGGGGCCCCACGCCGTGCGAGCCTTCGTCGAGAGCAGGCCCACGGCCGTTCGAAGTGTTTTGATCAACGCAAACCTGCCCCACCCGGACTGGCTGACGCGCGCCCTTCCTGCCGAAAAAATTCGTTCCGCACACCAGGATGAACTCGAGCGCTGCTGCGGCGGCGTGGTGCATCAAGGGCTGGTCGCGCTGGGTGCTCCACCGCGGATGCTGGACCTACCCGAATTCCTTGACCGTGCTCCAGCGCTTGTTCTGGCGCTTGATGGCCTCACGGATCCTCGCAACGTGGGGGCGCTGCTGCGCAGTGCCGAAGCGCTCGGCGTCGGCGGCGTCCTTATGACCAACGACCGCGCCCCGGAACTCACGCCCGGTCTGGTGAAAGCCGCGGCCGGCGCCGTGGAGCATCTGCCGCTGGTGCGCGTCGTCAATTTATCCCGGGCTCTGGTTGATGCGAAGCGTCGAGGATTTTGGGTGGTTGGGCTGGACGCCGAGGGCGACGTCGATCTCGAGGATAGCGCCAGGCTGCCCGATCCACCCTTGATCCTGGTCATCGGGGCCGAGGGGCGTGGCCTCAGGCCCTTGGTCCAGCGCCATTGTGATCGGTTGGTCCGGATCTCGATGGTCGGCCGGACGGAATCGCTCAACGCCGCAGTTGCTGGGGCGATCGCCATCCATGTCCTCGCCAGCCGCCTCCGCCCGCCGTCTTGACAGCCGCGAGCGGTCGATGGTAACGATTCTGCTTGGCCCGCTTTCGGTGGGCTTGGGCGCTTCGTGTCTCCTTTATGAAGCACGACGCGAATCTAAAGTGAAAACAGGAGGTTAGCGTCGGCAACTGCTCTCTTGGAGGCCGATGTAGCTCAACCCGGTAGAGCATCTGATTTGTAATCAGGAGGTTGTCGGTTCAAGTCCGACCATCGGCTCGGGCTTCCTGGACGGGCGGAGTCGTTTGCAGGAGTGCCCGAGTTGGTCAATGGGAGCAGACTGTAAATCTGCCGGCGTAAGCCTTCAGAGGTTCAAATCCTCTCTCCTGCATTGAAGGAAAAGACAAACCACCGGCAAGACGAAGGGGCGCAACGGGGGATTGAAAAGAAAACGGCGCAGATAAAATCAGGACGGGACCGGGCGCCAATGCCGTGCGCTGCAGGCCCGGTTGGGCGGGAATAGCTCAGTTGGCTAGAGCACGAGCCTTCCAAGCTCGGGGTCGCGGGTTCGAACCCCGTTTCCCGCTCTCAAGCCGATCGGAGAGGTTTGGCCAAGAGGCATCCCCGCCGAATCGGTGTCCAAAAGGCCCAGGTAGCTCAGTCGGTAGAGCACGTCCTTGGTAAGGACGAGGTCGGCGGTTCGATCCCGCTCCTGGGCTCGTAGCGCGATCAGCCGGGACAGATAGAGAGAACAAGGGCGGTTCGAGGTCTTCAGAACGAAATAGAGAAACGGTGGTTCCCACCGGTCCGGGGGTCAGTAGCTCTAATTGGTTAGAGCACCGGACTCCAAATCCGGGGGTTGAAGGTTCGAGTCCTTCCTGGCCCGGTTGATCGGGGCAGCGGACCGGGAGAAGCCGTTCCCCAAAGGGGGGGTCGAGGGTCGATGGCTAAGGCAGGGCAGGGCGATGTCGGGGCGGAACACGAGGGCTTGGTGGCA
This sequence comes from Deltaproteobacteria bacterium, assembly GCA_009885395.1. Taxonomy (GTDB): domain Bacteria; phylum Desulfobacterota; class Binatia; order UBA12015; family UBA12015; genus SXLG01. The sequence continues at coordinate 8,870 of VFKT01000047.1, forward strand.
GCTCCAGCGCGTGGGCTGGCTTTCCTCGGGGAAGCCTGGGGTGAACTCAAAAAGGTCCATTGGCCAACCCGCAAGGAAACCTACCAGGCCACGATCGTCGTTTTGGCTGTGGTACTGATTTCAGCCACCTTTATTGGGCTGGTAGATCTGGCGCTTTCGTATGTGATGAGGCTCATCCTCGGGGCCTCCTGAGGAATCGATGCAGGCCAGGGAGAGAATGTAGGAGCCATGGTCGGAACCGACAACAGAACAGACAGCGCGCCAATCGCCCGGGTCGTAAGACCCGAAGGCGGGCTGTGGTTCGTCGTTCATACCTACTCGGGCTTCGAGGCCAAGGTGAAGGCATCCTTGGACGAGCGTCGGCGGCAGGAACTGGTGCGCAAGCGTGCGGATCTCATCACGCTCGACGCCAAGCCCTCGCGGACCGCTCGAGAAGAGGCCGAGCTACTTGACCTACGGGCGGCCATCGAGCAGCTCGAGGGCTTCCACGAGGTGCTGGTCCCGGCCGAGAAGGTCGTCGAGCTGGTCAAGGGGCAGCGTCGCACGTTGACCCGGAAATTTTTCCCGGGCTACATCCTGGTGCATGTCGCCGCTCTCGGCGATTTCCTGAAGGGGATGATCCAGTCGGTTCCCCGGGTTACAGGTTTCGTCGGTGGGGCGGACGATCCGCCCGCGATCAGCGAGGCCGAGGTTCGTGAGATTACGCAGCAGATGGAAGAAGGCCCCAGCAAACCGCGGGTGCTCTTCTCCTCAGGTGACAACGTTAAAATTATCGACGGCCCCTTCCAGGAATTCAATGGAGTGGTCGAGGAAGTGAAACCTGAAAAAGGCAAACTCAAGGTGCTGATCAGTATCTTTGGGCGCGCCACTCCAGTCGAACTGGAGTTTGTTCAGGTGGAGAAGGCCTGAGGTCGCTCGGCTTCTTGCGCGTGTTTCGGGTTTTTGGGGACGGAGAGCCAACGTGGCAAAAAAGATCATAGGCGAAGTCAAACTTCAGATTCCAGCGGGCGCGGCCAATCCGAGCCCGCCGGTCGGGCCTGCGCTCGGTCAGCGCGGCGTCAACATCATGGAATTCTGCAAGGCGTTCAACGCCTCGACGCAGGAGCTTGAGAAGGGCGCGCCGA
>VFKT01000333.1 GCA_009885395.1 Deltaproteobacteria bacterium
CGTGCTGCTCGCGCTCTATGTGCAGCGGCCCGGCCTCTGGGAGCGCATCGAGAAGGGTGAATCGATCGGCTACGTGATCCTGCTGGTCGGCTTGGCCGGCTCGCTCTGCGCCATCTATCAATTCTTCTACCTGCTCCGGGTTCGTCAAGCGATGACACGACAGCTTGGGCAACTCGACAAGCCGGTCGCCGACAATCCACTCGGTCGGGTGCTCGCCAGCTTCCGGGGAGATGCAGCCCATATCAAGGAAGACGCCGAGCTCGCCGAACTCCGCATTTCGGAAGCGGTGCTGCGCGAGGTGCCCGGATTGGAGCGCTTCCAATCGTTCCTGCGTCTGACGGTTGCGGCAGGCCCCCTGCTGGGATTGGTCGGTACGGTCATCGGCATGATCGTCACCTTCCAGAGCATCACGGAATCGGGCTCTAGCGATCCCAAGTTGATGGCAACCGGCATCGGGCAGGCGATGATCGCGACGGTGCTGGGTCTCGGTATCGCGATTCCGCTGCTCTTTGCCAACGCGGCGTTGGCTTCGCTCTCGCGTTCGCTGGTTCAGATCCTGGACGAGCAGAGCACGGGTCTGCTCGCCGAGCAGATCGAGGCAAAGAAGCGCCGTGGTTGAGAATTTCTTCGAACGGCTGCTGGCCCCGCTGGCAGCCGTCGCCGATCTGGTCGAGGCGGGCGGTATCTTCGTCTACTTCATCTTCCTCTGCGGCATGCTGCTGTGGACGTTGATCCTTGAGCGGATCTGGTTTTTCAACCGAATTCTGCCGCAACAGGCGAGCGAGATGCTGACGATCTGGAAGGCACGCGCCGACCATAAATCATGGTGTGCACGACAGATCCGGCAGATGATGATTTCCAAGCTGAACTCCTCCATGACCACCAATTTTCCGATGCTCAGGACGCTGGTGCCGATGGCGCCATTGCTTGGGCTGATCGGCACCGTGAGCGGTATGCTCGAGGTTTTCGATTCGATGGCGTTGCGCGGTTCGGCCGATGCGCGAACCATGGCAAGCGGCGTTTCGCACGCCATGGTCTGCACCCTGACTGGTCTGGCCGTGAGCATCACCGGGCTCTATCCGATCTACTATTTCACGACGCGGGTGCGGCGTGAGACCGAGACCCTCGCCGACCAGTTCGATATTTGAGAAAATATGCGATTGCGCCGACATTATAATCAGGAAGAGAGCACCGGCATCGACCTCGCGCCGATGCTCGATTTCGTCATGAACCTGCTCATTTTCTTCATCATCACGGCGGTGTTCACCAAGGAACTGGCGCTGCCGGTGAATCGCACCGGGGCATCATCCGGTTCGTCGAACAAAGAGGCCTCAAGCGTGCTGGTCGCGATTCGCGCCAATGGCGAAATTTGGATCGGTGACCGCATCGTCGATGTTCGCGCGGTGCGCGCCAACATCGAGCGCGTGCATGCCCAGAAGCCCGAATCGGGTGTCCTCATCGTCGCCGACAAGGACAGCCAGGCGGGCATTCTGGTGCAGGTGGTCGATCAGGTGCGCGAAGGTGGCGTGGAGAACATCTCCTTCGCCGGGACGAGGTGAGTCGGGACCATGCGCTCGCGTCGTCATGTAGAGGAAAGCGGGGAAACCGGCATCGATCTGGCGCCGATGCTCGATTTCGTCATGAATTTGCTGATTTTCTTCATCATCACCACGTCCTTCGTCAAGGAGGCCGGCATCATGGTCGAGCGCCCCTTTGCCGGGACGGCACAGCATGAAGATAGCGGTAACATTCTGATTGCGATCACTTCCAAGGGCGAGATCTGGATGGATCGCCACCAGGTCGATATTCGCGAGGTTCGGCCGACAATCGAGCGACTTCATGTCGAGCGTCCTGAAGATACGGTGGTGGTCATCGCCGACAAGCACGCGCGCAGCGGCTTGGTCGGGCAGGTGATGGACGAGGTACAGCTCGGTGGCATCAAACAGGTCGCAATCGGAGCCGCGAGCGATGCCGAATCCTGATCGCACGGCCGGGGGAGCCGGCACCGGACGAACTCAGGCGATGACTCGCTATGCTCTGGCGACGCTCGGCGGCCTGCTGGTGAACGTGGTGCTTTTCGGCATCATGCAAGCCTTGATTGCACCGGGTGGTGCCGTCGAGATCGGTAAAAATGCCCGGCCTGTATTCGAGTTTCTGCGGCTGCGCCGCGAAGAAAATACCGAGACCAAGACGCGGCGGGCTCCCGAGCGGAAGCCATCAAAGCCGACCGTGGCCTCGGCCCCCTTGTCGATCACCAATTCTGCCGGAGGCAAGCCCGAACTCGCCATCCTGAATTCAAACGCTGCGGGTCCAGGGTTCGCGCTCAGCGGACGGCCGACCCTCGGCGGCGTGGCCGGCGGTACCGGGTCCGGCTCGGGCTCGGATACCGATACGATCCCCCTGGTCCGGGTGAATCCGCTTTACCCGCCGCGGGCGCAGGCGCGCGGCGTCGAGGGCTGGGTGCTGGTCGAATTTACCATCAGCCCGCAGGGGACGACCAAGGAAGTAATCGTGATCGATGCGGATCCAAAGGGGTACTTCGAGCGCGCGGCGGTCAATGCGGTGAAGAAATATCGCTACAAACCGCGCATTGAGGATGGCGTTGCCGTGGATCGACCGGGCATACGGCTGGTCATCTCCTTCGCGATTGAAGAATGAGCCAGCCGATGCGTCTTCGTATGATTTCATTTGTTCGTCTGCTGACTGCCGTCTTCTCGCTTGTGCTGGTGCTGGTTTCCGCGGGCCAGGCAGCGGAGGAGAAGGCCAAGCCCAAGACCAAGAAGGTCCAGGGCGTCACCGAATGGGCCTTCAAGCACCTGAATGCCTCGCACGAGGCGATCGCGGCCGGCAACTACGGCGAAGCGTTGGCCGAATTGGAGGAGATGAAGGGCAGCAGCCGCCTCAACGACCATGAGGAAGCCCTCATCTGGCAGACCTACGGCTTCATCTACGGCTCGCAGGAGAAATACCCGCAGGCGATGGCCGCCTTCGAGAAATGCTTGGCCAAGCAGGCTCTGCCCGACGCAGCGCAGCTCAATGTGCAATTCAACCTGGCGCAGCTCTACGTCATGCAGGAGCAGTACAAGAAGGCGCTGACTCTTTTCGCCGACTGGTTTGCCAAGACGCCCGAGCCGAGCCCCGAATCGCATTATGTTTATGGCATCGCGCTCTTGCAGAGCGGGGATAAGAAAAATGCTCTTGTGCACGGCCTGCTCGCGATCCAGAATGCGAAGGTGCCCAAGGAGGCGTGGCTGCAACTTGTTCTCTCGGTCTATCTCGAGACCAAGCAATATAAGGCTTCGCTGGCGCCGCTGGAAACCCTGGTCGCCCTCTATCCCCGCAAAGCCTATTGGATGCAGTTGTCGGCGATCTATGCCGAGCAGGATGAGTTCGAAAAGGCTCTCGCTTCGATGGCGCTGGCCTATGAACAGAAGCTGCTCACCGAAGGGCGTGAAATCAACCAACTGGCCCAGCTCTACCTCTACAATCGGGTGCCCTATCGTGCGGCGGTGATCCTCGAAAAAGGCATGGCTCAGGGCAAGATCGACGGGTCGGGCAAGAACTGGCAGCTTCTGGGTGAGGCTTGGCTGGCAGCGCGCGAACGCGAGAAAGCTGGGAAACCGCTTTCGATGGCGGCGGCGCGCTCGGACGACGGCGAACTTTTCTACCGACTGGCGCAGATTCAGATCGACTCGGAAGAATGGGAAGCAGCGCAAAAATCCCTCGCGCAGGCGATCAAAAAGGGTGGGCTGGACGATCCGGCCGGGGCGCAGTTGCTGCTCGGCATCGCCAGCGCCAGCGCTTTGAATTGGAAAGACGCCAAGACGGCTTTCGAGGCTGCCAAGGTCCATAAGAAGACGGCTGCTGCCGCTAAAGAATGGTTGCTGCTGGTCGAGGTGGAACTCCGCGCGCTGGAGCCAGAGCCCGCCGACGCCGAAGTGCCGGCCGGGGAGGCTGCTGCGTCAGGTGCCGATTCGACCGAGCCTGCTGTGGCCGCGCCGACGCCGCTACCGGCGGGCGAACCTGCCGCAACGGCAGCTCCGACAGCCGCCCCGCCTGCCTGAACTCAGCGGTAAACGTCCTTTCGCTGTCCCACCTTGAGGACAATCACGATCAGCAGGCCGGCCGCCACGCTGTACAGCACCCGAAAGGTGCCGACCCGGACTCGAAAGACGTCCTTGTAGCCCTGAAGTTTCCTGCTGCCGACTGGATGCGGCTCGCTTGCCAGGCGCTTGATCGAGCGAAGCACCCTCAACTGATCGTCGCGTCCGAGCCGGCGGATCTGCTTCTCGGCGGTCGCTGAAATTTCGATCCTATAGGTCGTCATCCAGCCCGAGGTCCTTCAACAGGGTGGATAGGGGCCGCGTCGGTTCGTGCCGAATCGCCTTCAAATCCTCGATGTCCTCGAGCTCCTCGAGTTTGTCGATCAGAGCATCCTCGACGAAACGGTTCAATTTGAGCCCGCGATCATCACAAAGCCTGTCGATTGCTTTCTTGACGCGAGAGTCGATGCGTGCCGCCAACTGGGTTTGGGCCATCTTGGGTCCTTCGTCTCCAGCGTGGAGATATTAGCTACCATTAGCAATCAAATGCTACCACGCTTCGATCGCTGGGCAAACGGCTTACCTGGGCGGTCGTGGCAGCTCAGGAGGCGGGAAATCGCCTGCCGGGCCGATCGGAGTTCTGCCAAGGGGCTACCTTCGCGGCCCTGGCCGTTTTGCACGGGCCGAGCTCCGGGCGATTCGGCTCAAGTCCGCAAGGGTGCGCAGACCTCCGTGGCGAGCCATTCGAGTTGGTCGAGCCACTCTTCCATCGTTTCGCAGTTGCGCGCGGGGGTGCTGGTCCAGGTGACGCCGACCTGCTGCAGTTCGCCGATCGCGTCAATCAAAGCTTGACGACCGCGTGGCAGGCGTGCGGGCTTGCTGCCGGGCTCGTCGGTGGGGCGGTGGTGCTCGTCGAAGGCCGGTGCGACGGCCGGCAACCAGATGTCGAAGGGCCGATCGCCGCGCGCCGCGAACTCCGGCTGCTCGCGTAGCCAGGCCAGATGGCCGGGGACTTCCTCACGCTTGACCAGCCAGGGGCACCAGCCGTCGCCATGGCGAGCGGCACGTCGGAGAGCGTTGCGCGAATTGCCGCCGATCCAGATCGGGGGATGCGGCTGCTGAACCGGGCGGGGCTCGAAGACGATATCGGAGAAGGATGTGAAACGACCTGCGAAGCTTGGGGTGGGGTTAGTCCAGCAAATTTTCAGGACTTCGAGCGCTTCGTCGGTGCGACGGCCGCGTTCGTTGAAAGGGACGCCGAGAGCGCGGAACTCGCCCTCGGCGTGACCCGAGCCGATCGAGAGCATGACGCGGCCGCCCGAGAGAAGATCCAGCGTCGAAATCTGTTTCGCCAGGTTGAGTGGCTCATGGTAGGGTAGAACGACCACACCGGAATTGATGCGGACGCGGTCGGTCGCACCCGCCACGAAGGCCATCGCCACCAGGGCGTGCGGCCAGAACCCGCCCATGATCGGCACCATATCGGTCGGCATGACGATATGTTCGGGCACATTGATAGCGTCAAAGCCGAGTTCGTCGATGCGGCGTGCGATGCGCTTCAGCTCGACCGGGCCGAGGGCGGCTTCCCAGGGTTGTAGGGTGGGCGGAAAGCGTGTCAGGCCGGGCAGATTGACGGTGAATTTCATCGGGAGCAGAGTCCTTTCCTCGCTGGTCGAGCCGGGATGAGGTTCTGCGCGATGCAGGCACGCCCCGCAAGTCGAGCGGCCGCGCCTCGCGCGATCCGGGCAGAGCGGGGCCGGTCGCGGCGCCAAAGGCCGGTGGCAGAACGTACGGAAATGGGAGAGCGGGCGCTCCCCGGAAGAGCAAGGGGCCGTCGCGGCTCACTCCGGGAAATATCCGGTTGCGAGCCGCCGCGCCGGTCCCCGGCTATTTTGAAAGCCGCCCGATCGGGCTAGGCTCGGGGTGATGCTGTTTGCCTGCAAGGTGATTTCGCGGGGCTGCGCTTGCCGGTCGACTGGGGAGAGAACCTCGTGAGTTCGGGCCCAGACGAACTCGAGTTGGATCCCTTCTCGTGGGCTTTCCACGAAAATCCATTTCCGGTCTATGCGCGGCTGCGCGCTGAGGCGCCGGCCTACCACAACCCCCGCCTCGGTTTCTGGGCCCTCTCGCGGCACGCCGACGTGGCGCCGGCATTCCGGGATTGGGAGCTTTACTCGAGCGCGAAAGGCATAGCGTTGGAGCACGAGGGGGAGGCGAGCGCCAGCGCGTCGTTCCTTGCGATGGATCCGCCTCGCCACGACCAACTCCGTGGGCTGGTTTCACGCGCCTTCACGCCGAGGCGCGTCGCCGATCTTGAGCCGCGCATTCGCGAGCTTGCCCGGTCCTATCTGCGCCCGCTCGCCGAGCGCGGCGGCGGTGATTTTATTGAGGACTTCGCCGGTCGTCTGCCGATGGATGTGGTCAGCGAACTGCTGGGTGTGCCGGTGGAGCAGCGCGCCGATTTGCGCACCTGGTCCGATACCGTGTTGCATCGCCCCGAGGGCGTGGTGGGGATTCCCCCCGAGGCGCGGGTGGCGTCGGGTCAGATGGTGGTCTGCTTCATCGACATCGTGAAAGAGCGCCGTCGGCGACCGGGTTTGGACCTGATTTCGGCCCTGCTTGCGACCGAAGTCGAGGGGGAGCGGCTCGGTGACGGCGAGATTCTGGGCTTCCTCTTCCTGATGATCATCGCCGGCAACGAGACCACCACCAAATTGCTTGCGAATGCACTCTATTGGGCGTGGCGAAATCGAGCGCAGCGCAAGCTGGTTGAGGCCGACCCGACGCTGGTCGCGCGCTGGGTGGAAGAAACAATGCGCTACGACAACTCCACCCAGATCATGTATCGCACTCTCACTCGTGACCACGAGATCCATGGTCAGCGCATGCGCGAGGGTGAGAAGGTCGCGCTCCTGATCGGCTCGGCAAATCGTGACGAACGCGTCTTCCCGGATGCCGACCGCTACGACATCCTGCGCGACACGCGCGAGTCGTTGGCCTTTGGGGTTGGTATCCATTTTTGTTTGGGCGCCTCGCTGGCCCGGCTCGAAGGTAGGGTCGCGCTCGAGGAGGTGCTGCTTCATTTGCCGCATTGGTCAATAAACGAAAATAATCTTGAGCGCGTGCATTCACCCAATGTGCGGGGTTTTTCGAAGATGCCGCTGCATTTGGATCACCCCATCCGGGCGGGAAGGCTCGTCAGTCCCGCAGAATGAAGCTTGCTGAGAGCGGGGTATCGGCTGACGACGGGCCCACATGGAATTCGAATTCACCCGGTTCGACGACGCGCTGTAGATGGGCGTCGTGGAAGGCCAGGTGATCTAAATTGACCTCTAGTTGTACGCGCGTTGATGCGCCCGGTTCCAGTGCGACGCGGGCAAAGGCGACAAGTTGCCGGAAGGGCCGTGTGACGCTCGCCAGAACGTCGTGGGCATAGACCTGGACCACCTCTTCGGCGGCGTGCTCGCCCAGGTTTCGCAGCGTGAAAGAAAGCTTGACCGCCTTATCGCTCCGGGCGACTTCGGGTGCGACCTTGAGGTCGGCATACTCGAAGCGTCCGTAGGTGAGCCCATGCCCGAAGGGGAAGAGCGCCCCGGCGGGCGCGTCGGTGTAATCACTGCTCATGCCGAGCAGCATCGTGCCATTCCATTTGCGATCGTAGCGCACAGGAAGCTGACCGACCGAGCGGGGCATCGACACCGGCAGCCGCCCGGAGGGCGAGACGGCGCCGAAGAGAAGGTCGGCGATGGCGCTTCCGCCTTCCTCGCCCGGCAGGAAGGCCTCAAGAATGGCCGGGACGTTCTCCGCGATCCACGGCAGAGCCAGAATGCGGCCGCCGAGCAGAACGACGATGGTGGGTGTGCCGGTTGCGATGATCTCCTCGACCAGGTGCTGCTGCTGGCCGGTCAAGCCCAGATCAGAGGCATCGCGAAACTCGCCACTGGTGCAACCGCTGACCAGGCCCGAACGACCGCCGACAAAAACCAGTGCAACCTCGGCGGTTCGGGCCAAGGCGCTGGCTTCGGTAATTCCCGAGGCGTCATCGCTGAGAATGCCACAGCCGCGTAGGTGCAGGATTTTGCAATCAGGGTGGACCGCCTCGCGGATTCCTTCAAGGGGCGTTTTCATCGGGGGGAAGAAGGGCCCGGCCTGAAAAGTGGCCTGGTCGGGGCGGGGAAGGATCCCGGCCTTCTCGGAGCGGTAGATGATCTCGAGGTGGGCGGGGTAATGGTAGTCTCCTTCGAGGAGTCGCATATCGTCCGCCGCGGGGCCGAGCACGGCGATGCGTCGCAGCCGGATTGGATCAAGGGGTAAAAGCCCGCCCTGGTTGCGCAGCAAGACCATCGAGCGCTGCGCGAGCTGGCGCGCAAGCGTTCGCGCCTCGACCGTTTGGAAGACCTCGGGCGCCCGCGCTTCTGCGACGAAAGGGTTCTCGAACAAACCGAGGCGGAATTTGAGGGCGAGGTTGCGCCGCAAGGCGCGATCGATCAGCTCGATCGAAATCCGCCCCTGCTCGACGGCCTCGACGAGGTGCGAGAAACAGGCATGATCAGGCAGCTCAACATCAAGGCCGGCCTCAAGTGCCAGGATCGCCGCCTCGATGCGGTTCGCTGCAATCCGATGCGCATGGATGAGCAGAGTCGGGGTGAAATAATCCGCCACCACCAACCCCTCGAAACCGAGCTCGTTACGCAGGAGATCGGTCAGGATTTCGGGCGAAGCGCCGCAGGGCAGGCCGTCGACGTCGTTATAGGCATTCATGACGCAAGCGAGACCGGCCTCGTCGATCGCGGCGCGAAAGGGAGCCGCAAAGGCGTCGCGCAATTCGCGCGGACCCAGGTGCACCGGCTTGTGGTTATGACCGCCTTCCGAGAGACCGTAGCCGATAAAGTGCTTGCCGGTAGCGGCGACGCCCTCACTCAGATCCGCGCCTTGCAGGCCTCGCACGAAGGCGACGCCGATGCGGCTCGCGAGAAAGGGGTCTTCGCCGTAGGTCTCCTCGACCCGGCCCCAACGCGGGTCGCGCGCAATATCCAGCACCGGGGCCAGAGCGAGTCGTGCCCCGACGGCGAGCATCTGGCGGCGGATCAGCTCGGCGCCGCGCTCGACGAGCGGCGGA
>VFKT01000169.1 GCA_009885395.1 Deltaproteobacteria bacterium
AGGCGCTTCGACCGGGTGCCGCTTGATGCCTTCGTTTTTGGAGGAGTGGCGGGCTGCATGGCCTCTGCTCCTGCTCGAAGAGTCTCGCCGCGAGCATCGGGCGCGTCCGGGCCCGCCGCTACGGCACCACGCGCCTGGCCGACCAAGAGCGCCGCGCCTATGAGGAGCCTGAGGAGCAGGGCTTCGCGCAGGAGGCCCCGGCGTCTCGGCCTCCGGGCCTTTGAGACAACACCGCTGCCGACGCAAACGGCGACACCAGCGCGCCGCCCCGCGCCGCAGGGATATGCCCGAACGGGCCGGCGCGACATCCTAGAGGAACGCCGGACCGCGCCGTTCGAGGGCGTCGAAAACCATGTCCTGGACGCGTGCCCGAACCTCTTCGGCAAGCCGGTTGACGAGCAGCGGGTCGGAAGCGGCATCCGGGCCGTAGGTCGATGCAAAATCCATCGGTTCGCCGAACTCGATCCGCCAGCGACTCGGCAAGGGCACCAGGCCGAGCGCACCAAGCCAGGGGAAGGTCGGCGTCATGGGGAAATAGGGCAGTCCAATCTGGCGCCCCATCCAATCCCAGCGGCCCAGCACGGGATGGATTTCCTCGGCACCGACGATTGCAACGGGAACAATCGGAGAGCCGGTTTTGAGCGCCACCCGGATGAAACCACCGCGACCAAAGCGCACCAGTCGGTAACGATCGCGAAAGAGCTTGCCGACGCCCTTGGTCCCTTCGGGAAAAACAATCACAGCCTCGTCGTTTTCGAGCAAGCGGAGAGCGTTGTCTTCGCAGGCCCGCACGCCCCCGCAGCGCGACATGAAGTTGCCGACGAAGGGCGTATCGTAGACAAAATCGTCAATCAGTGGCCGCAGGTTGCGCGCCGCGGGATGGACATCCCGCAAGGCCACCTTCGCCATGGCGCCGTCGTAGGCAAAAAGACCGCCAGCGTGGTTGGCAACGAGGAGGACGCGACCCTTCGAGGGAACCCTCTCGATGCCGCGCACCTGCACCCGCCACCACGAACGGTACAGCCACCTGAAAAGCACGGCGACACGCTCTTCGTAGGCCGCGTCGTGGCCAAATGCATCCATCTCGGGAAGATCGGCCGGCATGGCCGTCGGCCCGGGAAGATCGACGCCCCAAATTTCGCTGACCGCACGCGCGACCCTCATGCCGAGATCAAGCGCTGCTTCTACAACGTCACTGATGCCCGGCTGGGCCGAGCGCGGATCGCGCCGCGAGCGGGCGGCTTCCGCGGCGCGGCCCTCGGCCGAGAGGCCCTGGACGAAACGACCTGCGCCACCTGCGGTTGGTCGTGCCAGACTGCCCTTGGGCTTTTGGGCACGAGCCGCGTCGATCGAGCGGACCACCGCACCCACTGCTCCTTCGCGCGCCACAACTCCTCTTTGCCTCGTCGACCGGATGAGGTCAATCGAGCATGGTGGCGGCGATCCGGGCGAGCATTGGCGCCTCGGGCGTCCAGCGGATGCAAAGCGATTGCGCCCGCTCGCTATGGAAGCGCAACGGGTGTTCGACGACGAAGCCCGCGCCGCCGTGCAGATGGTGCGCGGTCCAGCAGATCTGCTTGAACGACTGGCCCACCCAGACCACAGCCGACTCGAAATCGGTCTCGCCCAGGCTGCCGCTTTGCAGCCTGGAAATCGCCTGCCATGCCAGGTGCCGGGCCGAGGTGAAACGGATTCCCATATCGGCGACCTGGTGCCGCACGGCCTGGAAGATGGCGATCTTCTGCCCGAACTGCTCGCGCTCTTTCACCCAGGCAAGCGTGGCGTCAATCGCCGCCGCCATGCCCCCGACCATCTCGGCGAGTGCCAACGCGACTTGACGGCGCTGCCAGTCGGCGAAGCCGGGCCCGCCGTCGAGCCATTCGAGAACCGGGGCGTCGCGGTAGGTCACATGCGCCTGTGGATCGTTGCCAAAAGCGAGCAGCGGCTCGATCGAGACACCTGGGCCACCTCGGTCAATCAGCGCAAATCGCGGTTCGTTGGAAAGCCCCTCAGCCCGGCCAAGACCGACCAGATGCAGATCGGCCGCCGCCGCATCGACGACGTAGCCCTTGACTCCATTGATCGAACGACCGTCGGGCGCGGCGGCTGTGCGCCAGGCTGCCGGCGAGCGCGCATCGGGCTCGTCAAGCGCCAAGGTTACACTCCGCTCTCCCCGCGCCACCGCCGCGAGCTGTGGCGACTCCGGCGCAAGCCAAGCCAGGCCGAGCGCGCCGCGCAAACGAGAGAGCAATGGCCGCGGCAGGAGGCCGCGGGCGCATTCCTCAACCAGATGCGCCACGTCCAGCAGGCTGGCGCCGCTGCCGCCCTTGGCGACCGGCAGCCCGAGCCCGATCCAGCCCAGCTCGGCAACCGCCTGCGCGATGCGCGCATCGACCCCGCTGCCGAGGCGTTCCCATTCGAGCAGGCGTTCGATCGTCACCTCACGGGTACAGAACTCGCGCACCGCGCGGCGCATTTCTTCTTGTTCTGACGTTGGTTCGAGTTGCACCTCAAGCCTCATTTCCTCGGCAGGCCGTAGCCCATGAAGCCGATGATATCGCGCTGGACCTCGTTGGTGCCGCCACCGAAAGCGAGCATCGGCGAGAGTCGGTAGAGCCATTGGAGACGACCCTTGACTGGGGCGCCGGGCTCCTCGGCATGAAGCTGCCCGTCAAGTCCAAGGATCTCACAACCGGTATCGGCGACGCGTTGCGCAAGCTCCGAGACACACGCTTTTGCCATCGACGATGCCGCCGCGGGAACCTCGCCCTTGTCGAGCCGGATCGCCACTTCGAGAGCGAGCAGTCGCGCCGCATCGAGTTCAACCCGAAGACGCGCCAGACGATCGCGCACCCAGGGGTTCTCGCGCAGCGGCTGTCCATCCACCACGCGCTCGCGCACGTCGCGCACGAGTGCGTCGAAGATGCGTCGCGCCATGCCCGCCGAGCCGATCGAGAGGCGCTCGAAGTTCAGCGCCATGGCGGCGTAGTAAAAGCCCAGCCCGCGCTCGCCCATCAAATAATCGCGCGGCACCCGCACGTTATCGAAGAAAACAGCGTTGGTGCGTAGGCCGGGCCAGACCTGAATCGGCTGTACCGAGACTCCCGGCGCATCCATCGGCACGATGATCATGGAAATGCCCTTATGCTTCGGCGCATCGGGCTCGGTGCGGACGGCAAGCCAATTATGGGTCGCCGTATGGGCCATGGTGTTCCACATCTTCTGGCCATTGACGACCCAGTGGTCACCGTCAAGATTGGCGCGCGTCCGCAGGGATGCCAGATCGGTACCGGCCTCGGACTCCGAATAGCCAAGTGCAAAATCAACTTCGCCGCGCTGGATACGCGGTAGCCATTCTTGTCTTTGCTGGTCAGTGCCGATGCGCAGAATCGTCGGCGCGACCGAAGTGAAGGTAAGCGGCAGCATGGGCGCGCCGGCGGTTTCGATCTGATCGATGAAGAGCCATTGTTCGACCGCGGTCTTGCCGAGCCCGCCCGATTCCACGGGAAAGGCGATGCGATCCCAGCCCCGGGCCCGCAGGGCATCGAGGAAACGCTGGGCCTCTGGGCCGCGCCCCTCGTTGCCGCGCAGGCGGGTCTCGTCGACCAGGCGTTCATCGACGTGCTCGGCGATGAAGCCACGCACCTCGTCGCGCCAGGCGCGTTCTCGCGGGGAGAGCTCGTAGTCCATGCCCAGGATCTTGCACGCCTGTCGCGGACGTGAAAGCGGCTCCTGCCGCGGCGCGGCGTTCCGCCAGGCTCGGGCGACCGGGACGAGGGCAGGACCGCCACTGCCCGCACGCCCGGCTACCGCGCCTGCGGTGCCGCGACGACTGAGGCCAGCGCGGGGACAGGCGCAGCCCGCAGTCGGACAGCTGTACGAAATTAAACATCGGGGCGGAAATTAAACGCACGTCCCCTGTCCCCTGTCTGCCCTCGGTTTGCCCCTTTTGTGGGGCAAGGCTAGGTCGGCGCGGTGTCGGGGGCACGGCTCTGGATCGTGACGGGTAAAGGCGGCGTCGGGAAAACCACGGTCGCCGGTGCTCTGGCCCGAGCCGCAGCCGATGCCGGCGAAACCGTGCTCCTGGTCGAGGTGGCCAAGCCGGGTCGTCTGGCGGCCGTGCTCAGCGTTGATCCGCTGGGCCGCGAGCCGGCTCTGGTTCGACCCCGGGTCTGGGCCGTCGCACCCGATCAGGAAGAATCCGTGTCCTTGTTGATCGAGCGGCTGCTGCCGCTGCGAATCCTGTCGCGCCGACTGCTGGCAAGCGATTCCTTCCAGGCGGTCTGTGCCGCCGTACCCGGCATCGTCGAAGCCGCGCTGCTGGCTCGACTTCAGGATTGGCTTGATCGCCAGGATCGCCGTCTGCCCCGCTTCGACCGGGTGATCCTCGATGCGCCTGCCAGCGGTCATTCCGTGCCGCTGCTCTCGACCCCCGATACCCTGCTCGCCATGGTCAACGTCGGGCCGCTCGGCGAAGTGCTGCGGCGCTGCCGCCGTCAGCTTAAGGATCCAGAACAGACCCGCGCGCTCGTGGTGGCCATCCCCGAAGATTGGGCCATCGCCGAGGCGCTGGAACTGCGCGAGCGCCTGAAGGTCGAGGCCGGTATCCC
>VFKT01000340.1 GCA_009885395.1 Deltaproteobacteria bacterium
CGGCCCGCACCTGCATTTCGAGATTCCAGCCAAAGGCCGGATCCCGGAGCCCGAGTCCCAGAAGTGCGGGCAGCCGCGCCACCCGCAGAGGTCCGAGATCCGCGAAGCGTCTTCCGGCGAGAAGCCACGCCAGCGCGAGCACGAGTCGATTCCCCCAAAGAACGTGCGACGGGAGACTGTTTCCGTTGGAAGAGCACCGCGCGCCAAGAGCCAGGTCCGCTTTCGCGTCGATCACCTGTTTGGCCACAGCGCGCAAGGATGGCAAGACGGCCCCCGCATCCGCGTCTATGATCGCCACGATCTCGGCTCCGCTCGCAGCCGCCCGGGCGAGTCCCCGGCGCACGGCTGCACCATAACCACGACAAGGATCATATTCAACCATTGATCCAGAGGCTTCGGCAAAGGCGACCGATCCGTCCCGCGAGCCGTTGTCCACCACGATCACGCCATCGACCGCGGGCAGGAGCAGCGGCAGCAGGGCTTGCAGGTTGGCCTCTTCGTCCAGGCTGGGGATGATCGCAACAAGGTGCAGCCGCGGCTGCGGGTGGGCCGCTTCCCTCACGTCTCTCCAGCGGCGAGCGAACGGATAAAACCAGTGCTGCCGACCTCGAAGGCGAGCCGCCTCGCGAGGCCAGGCCCTTGGTAGACCAGCGCCGTATAGAGTTCGACGAGATCGGCACCTGCTTCGAGCAGAGAGCGCGCGGAGCGTCCGTCCTGTACCCCGCCGACCCCAATCAAAACAGCTTTTTGGCCGAGATCCCGGCGCAGCAGTCCGATCACCTCGGTGGCCCGCGCGTGCAGGGCTGGCCCTGAGAGCCCTCCGGCCTCGGCAGCCAGTGGCGAGTGCAGATCCTTCCGATTCAAAGTTGTGTTTACGGCGACGAAGCCGGCCGCCCCGGCCGCGGTCGCGGCGCGAGCGACGGCGATCATCGTCGCGTCGTCAAGATCTGGAGAAAGCTTGACGAGAACCGCCGGCGTCGTCAAGCCAAGTCCGAGTGAGACCAGAGCCGAACCGACGCTCTCGACCAATCGCGTGATCCGTTCTGGCGCCTGCTGGTCGCGCAATCCCGGCGTATTCGGCGAACTCACGTTCACAACCAGAAAATCCGCCTGCCGACCCATTTGACGCGCGGTGCGTGCCTGATCACGCGCTTCCGCACTGGCGTCGCCAACGACGCTCCGGGAGGCCCCAATGTTGATACCAATCGGGATCCCGGGATTGGTGCGCAGCAATCGGTCGAGCCGGCGCGCGACATTTTCGGCGCCCAAGCCCGGGAATCCAAGGCGATTGATCAGAGCTTCGTCGCTGGCCAGCCTGAACAGACGGGGCCGGGGATTGCCGGCCTGGGGTTCCCAGGTCACGGTTCCGATTTCGACGAAACCAAGGCCGAGATAGGCCCATATATGCGGCGCAACACCATTCTTGTCCATGCCTGCAGCCAAGCCGATCCGATTCGGGAAGAGGCGCCCGAGAAGCCGCACAGGCTGGTATCCGCGCGGCGTCGTGGCCAAGGGCAACCCGGCGGCCGCAGCCAAGCGCGCGGCTCCGTTGGCAAAGCGAAGGCTCGCCAGCACCGCATGGTGCGCTGTTTCCGCGTCGACCCAGAAGAAACCCGGCCGCAGCAGGTGCCGGTAGAGCAGGCTCACAGAGCGGGCTGCCAACTGTCGAGTTCGCCGCTGGCGTCAAGCTCGGTCAGTTCATCGAAACCACCGATCGGACGTCCATCAAGAAAAATCTGCGGCACCGTGGTCCGACCCTCTGCCCGCTCGGCCAGGCTGCGACGGGCTTCGGGATTATTGGTGACATCCACGGTGGTGTGGACGACACCGCGCCGGGAAAGCAGGTCCAATGCGGCGTGGCAGTAGGGGCACCAGCTGGTCACGAAGATCTCAACGGCGGCCATGCGTGACGACTGCTAACCTTGGGCCCGGTACGGCAGCAAGTTTCCAGACCGTGCGAAAATGCACCGCGATTGCACCGGAGACCAACCAATGGATGCCTTTGACCGAGTCGTTGCCCTGATGGATCGCCTGCGCTCGCCGGGTGGATGCCCCTGGGATGCCGAGCAGACGCATGCCTCCTTGCGTCGCTATGTGATCGAAGAGGCGTACGAGGTTGCCGATGCCATCGACAAGGCGGACGCCGCCGGCCTTGCCGAGGAGCTTGGCGATCTCCTGCTGCAGGTGGTCTTCCACGCCCGGGTCGGGCAGGAGACCGGGGCCTTCGATATCGACGCGATTTGCGAAGGTTTGGCCGGCAAATTGGTGCGGCGACATCCCCACGTCTTCGAGGAACAAAAGGCCCTCGACGCGGCCGAGGTGGTGGTCGCCTGGGAGGCCCGCAAGCGTCGTGAGCGAGGTCCCAGCGCCTCGGTGCTGGACGGGCTTCCCCGCGCTCTGCCGGCAATGCTTCGGGCCTGGCGCTTGGGCGATCGAGCGGCCGCTGTGGGATTCGATTGGACGGCGACGCTCGACGTCCTGGCAAAGCTCGACGAGGAGCGGGAAGAGTTTGCGGAGGCCTTGGCGATTGGCGAAAAGGAGCGGATCCAGCATGAACTCGGCGATCTACTACTGACGGTGGTCAACCTGGCGAGGAAGCTCGACACCGACCCCGAAACCGCCCTGCGGGAGGCGACGGATCGCTTTGAGGACCGCTTCCGAGCCATGGAGACCGGGGCGCGGGATGAGGGCGCGCACCTTGAGGATCTGACGCCGGCGGAACTCGACTCCCGCTGGAACAAAGCCAAGGCCTCGCTTGAAGGAGGAGCCTCCAACCGCTAAGCGCCC
>VFKT01000379.1 GCA_009885395.1 Deltaproteobacteria bacterium
ACTGAGGCAGGCCGATCGTCGTCGGCACTGAGGCAGGCCGATCGTCGTCGGCGTGGTCGTCGCAATCGTCGCGTCGAACGGGCCGCGTCGCGCGGCAGGCCTCGCTTGAAGTCCGGCGGCTCTGGCTCCCGACAGAAAGTGGCTGTGTCCACGAGCCTGCTCTCTTGCCAAACCCTACCCTGCCACGGCAAGGGGGGATGTGCCGACCGTGATCCCGCTTCCGGAACACGAGCTCGTCTTCTCGTTCACGCGCTCCTCCGGTCCCGGCGGACAGAATGTGAACAAAACAGCGACAAAGGTCGTATTGCGTTGGGCCGTGGCCTGCAGCGACGCGATCCCCGAGGCCGTGCGGGAACGCTTCCTCACCCGCCATGCGCGACGGGTGACTCGCGATGGCGAGGTCGTGTTGACCAGTGATCGAACGCGCGAGCGCGAGCGAAATATGACGGACGTTCGCGCCAAGCTCGCAGCTCTCCTTGCAGAAGTGGCGCTTGCGCCGAAGCGACGGCGTCCGACCAAGCCGGGGCCTGGGGCGCGCGAACGGCGACTCGATGGAAAACGGGTGCAGGCTGCGAAAAAACGAGGACGCGGGGCCGTGCTGCCCGAGCAGGACTGAACCCGATGCCGTTGACACGAGGCGCACCCGCCGCCGCTCGTGGAGCCTTGGTACGTCTTAGACGCAAACTCAGGAGCGCAGGCCAGTCTTGGACGTTGCGCGGCCTCGGGCTATATCCCCCGACGGGCTGGAATGGAGATCCCTCGATGAAACGATGGTGGACACTGCTGGCAGCTCTTTCGACGCTCCTGAGCTTTGCTTCCGCTTGTGCCCGACAGGACGTGATCGTGATGGTGGGTGAGAGCACCACCTACGGTCAGACCGAGGCCAGCACCCAGAGTCCGGTCAACGCGGCGGTGGTCCTCGAATTCCTGCTGAGCAGGATCGATTACGCTTGCCCTTACGCAAAGTTGCCGGTGCGGAATTGGGCTGTTCCCGGGAGCAATACGGTCGATTGGTTCGTCAAGGAACCGAAGGTTTACTGCGTTCTCCACCTCCTTGATCGCCCCTTGGTCAAGTATGCCTGCGCCCACCACGTTCCACTTGCCCAAGCTGTCCTGCCAGTGGCGAAGGCGAGAGACGAAGACATCAAGATCGTTCTGGTGAACGCGCAGGGCACCAACGACGCCCATATCGTCAAGACCTTCACTCCGGAAATCACGGTGGACAACATCGCCACCTGGCCGTTGGTGGTCGCTCCGGCGCCGGTATTGATTTCTCCCCCGTTTTTCAGAAGTGATACAGCCGACAGCGTCGTGGTCCGGACGACCAGGGAGTTGCCGGAGAAACTGGCGGCCTATGTCAAGCGGGTACGCGAGCTTGAACTGTCGCGAGGCCTGGTCACCGGGCCCGATTGGGGCATTCTATTCGCCAATCCGCCCTTCCAATCCGACGGCTTCCATCTGACCGACGGCGGATCCGCGGTTGCTGCCGCCTATTGGCTTGACAAGCTCTGCCCTCGTCCGATTCCGCCGCCACTGGATCTGCCACCCATGCCGGGTGCTGGCATGGGCGGTGAGAAAGCGAAGGGTTGAGGGCAACGCGAGCACCCGCCGCCGTTGCGATCGACCTGGAGGGCAGCCCTACTCCCGCCCGCGCAAGCCGACCAGGAGGAGCCCCACGGCCTCGATAAGCGTGGGCGCGGAGAGCGAGAGTCCGGCCGTGACGAGCATTGCCGCCCAAGCCGATCCCGTCTGCCCGCCGCCTGCCAGCGGCCGCCTGCTGCCGGCTCCTGTGACGCCACCGAGGAAGAGCGAAGCCGAAAGGACGTAGCCCGAAGAAACCAGCAGCCCGGCGGTCCAGATCTGCCCGCGCGGCGATAGCCGCAGGTGGGGCCAGAGGATTCCGGCGAGGGCGACCAATAGCCCGTTCATGATCGTACAGACATGCGCCCCGAGCGTGACGCGCGGCGTGGCCGTGTAGGGGATGACGAGTCCGATGCAAAGTCCGGCCAGCACGAGCAGCGTGCCATGCCACATCAGACGGCGTGTCATTTTCTCACCTCTTTTGAATGATGCGCTTGTGTATCATTCGGGTACAGCACAGCATACGTTCCCCGATAGCACTTGGGCGTGAGGGGTGGCCAATCAGGGAGGCGTTCCGTGCGAGGGATCATGGAGCGCCGGATTTGCGAGCACGTCGAGCGCACGCTCCGCGCGCAACGCCCGTCCGGCCTGGTTCAGGTGAATGCCATCCGGCTTAAAATATTCGTTGGTGAACCCATCTGAAAATTCGACCACCTGGCTCGGAAACATCTCGCGCAAGGCTGCATTCAGTGGGATTGTCAAGGAGTAGAACAAGGGTCCGAGCGGCGGCGTCGTGGCGACGAAGAAGGCGACACCCCGCGAGGCTGCCATATCGGCCTGCGCGAGGTAGGCGTCAAGAATTTGGTCGGGAGTGCGCGCCTGAAGGATATCATTGGTGCCGAAGGCGAGGGCGACCGCGTCGGGCTCGAACCCGAGGACCTCTTCCATCTGCAGCACGGCATCCGACGTCCAGTACAGGTTCGGTATGACCACCGTCGCGCCGGATACCGCGACGTTGACGATCTGAAAATCCGGATCGGCGATCTGGTTCTCCAGCATTTCGCACCAACTTGGGAACGCAGGCAGCGGTGCCGCCGTATTTGAATCGCCGACACAACCAAGCCGATAAACGCCGTCGCCGTTGATGTCGCCAAAGACCACCGGAACTGTCGCCTCGAAGACCTGCACTTCAGGCTCCCCGCCCGCCATGACCCGGTAGGCGACCATGCCGCGATCGGTCGTGAGCGCGATCGCGGCAACGAGCTGGCCCCGCGTCGGGTTGCGCGGAGGTTGTGTACCGAGGGCATCTTCCGAGGCCTCGCGGACGATCACCTGCATCGGGTCATTCACGTCAAGGTGATAAAACTCGGGGCCGCCGCTCCGGCGCCGACCAAGCGAAACCAGGCCAGGTTCAACGACCTCGACGGTGTACGCGTCCGCCGAGCCGGCTGCATCAAAGGATCCGATGCGCGTACCAAGCGCCAAATCCAAGACAAGCATCTCTTCTTTGTTGCCGCTCGTAGCGAGATAGGCACGATTGCCATCCACCGCGAGGGCGTAGATCTTCTCGTCGAGGTCGAGCGACCACGAAAGGGCCGGCGTCTTTTGATCCGGCCCGAAAGCGAGCGCGTAGAGGTCGGGGAATCCCGAGCGCGGTCGTGCCCCGATGAGCAATTGGCCGGAGGGAGCATCATAGGCGACGGTGATCGGTCGCGCGGCGCCGGGGAGAGAGAAATCGGCAACGCGAACCGGCGGTGCCGCCGACGCCACGGGCGAGAGACCGAGCAGCACCAACGCCAGGAGAGGGATCTGAAATTTGCAAAACATCAGGAGGACTCTTGTGGGGCAGGGGAAGAGGGTACGGCGAGTGCGTCCTCCTCCCCGCGTGTTCCGGCTGCCGGTTGCGGCCGTGGTTCGCCTTCGGTCTACCTGCCGAGTGTAAATCGTCCCGGCCCCTGATGTCCATGGACTTTTTTGCCCTTCCCGGTGCTGCCCAACCTGCGCAACGGGCGCCGGAGCGCGACGGCTGCGCGGCGAGAGTCCAAAAGCCCCGGGGTGCCGGCGACCAGGAGATTGTGCCTCCTCGTGCCGCACGCGAGGACCCGTTGCCTTGTGTCCTCGGTCATAGGCGACGGCGAGGAGGAGATGATTCATGCTCGCGCCGCGAGCCCGCACCAGCGGAAACGTTCCGCCGCTCCGCCCGTCAACGAACAGGCGTGCTCGAATCGACGCGAATCAATGCATTGAGCGGCGAGATGCCGACAATCCGCCAGCGCAGTTCCGCGTCCTCGCGCAGCACGATATGAACCTCGCTTGTGCCGGTCTCAAGGGTGAGCACAGCGTCGGGCCCCGCGCGGCGCATCGTCCACCATGCGCTCAGCAGGTCGAGCGGCCCGACTCGGAGTTTGAGCTTTGGATCGTCGAGCGCGGTGCGAATGCGACCGCCGTGCATCAACTGCAGCAAGGCGGTGCCGGCGTCGGCGCTCGGATCGTCGGTTCCAAAGGCGCTTTTCGGATCTGAACCTATTTGGCCGAGCGTGCGCATCGCGAGGGTCCGGACATCAATGAGTTCGAGCAACGCTTCCGTGTCACGGCTGTCGGCGGCGCGGGCGATCTGAAGCAGGGCCCAGGTCGGGGTGGTGGGCACCAACGCAACGCCGAGGCCGAGGCCGGCAGCCCCCAACGCGCCGACGATCGCCCCAACCAGAAAGCCCCTCCGCATGATCCGGTCTTTTGGCCTAGCCGATGCGCAAAGGAAAGCCGGCTGTACTCGTTTCAGTGGAGGGGTCGGCTGACCAAGGCTGTGGCAGCAGAGGTGAGGCCGAAGGCCTCGCCGGCCGCGGCCTCCAGCGGAGAGGGTCGGCCGCGGCCTGGGCGGACGCCGTCTTCGGCTGGAACGTGTCGCGGGGCTGGACTTGGGCCCGAATGTCTCGTGCCCACCCACGGTTTGACCGCCCGGCTCCCCGCCGTCTGGTTTGCGGCGGCCGGCTCCTGACCCTACGCTGCGCCGCGATGCGCATCGATTCGATGCTCGCCGATGGCGGGCCGGTTTTCTCCTTCGAGTTCTTTCCGCCAAAGACCCCGGCGGGCCACGAGGCCCTCCTCCGGACGATCGGCGAATTGCAGCCACTCCGGCCCGGCTTCGTCTCGGTGACCTATGGCGCGATGGGATCGAACCGCGGCCAGGTGGTCGAATTGGTCGACCAGATCCGCAATCAGATCGGCATCGAAGCGATGGCGCATCTGAGCTGCACCGGGCATACCCGCGACGAGATCGCGGGGGTGTTGGATAGGCTTGCCGCCGCCGGCTTGGAAAATGTACTTGCGTTACGCGGCGATCCGCCCCCGGGCCAGCCCTTCCGCCCCACGCCGGGTGGTTTTGCCTACGCCAGCGACTTGGCGGATTTCATCCGTGGGCGCTGGCCGCTTTGCATCGGCGGCGCGGCCTATCCCGAGATGCACCCCGATGCGCCCGACGCCGACACCGATCTGGCGAACCTGCTGAAGAAGGCGCGGGCCGGGGCGAATTTCCTTGTGACCCAACTTTTTTTCGACAACGCCGATTATTTCGCTTTCGTGGAGCGGGCGCGTGGACTCGGCATCAACGTTCCGATCGTGCCCGGCATCATGCCGATGGCAGATGTCGCCCAGATCCGTCGCATCGCCGGCATGTGTGGAGCAAAAATTCCGGAAGCGATGGCGAGCCGACTCAGCGCAGCCGATGGCGATGCCACGGCGTCGTTCGAGGTTGGCGTCGAATGGGCGCTCGAACAATGCCGCGGCCTCCTGAAAGGGGGCGCGCCGGGCGTGCATTTCTATACGCTCAACAAAAGCTCCGCGACGCGAGAGATCCTCTCGGCCCTGCGCAGCGACTGAAGCGCGGCTTCAGCGGGCCAGCACCATCATCTCTACCTGTGCAGAAATTTCGATCTCACCCGCCGAGATCGGCACGGGCGGGGCCGATTCGGCAAGCATCGCGGAGCGCAGCATCGGTGCCGCGCGCGGTATGGGCTGGACGCCGGCTTCTTCGACTGAGAGCACGCGAATGACGGTGAGTCCGGCGCCTGCGGCAGCGGCTTCTGCCCGCTGTCGTGCCACCGCGACAGCCTTGCGCAGGGCGTCGCGCTCGAAAAGCTCGCGTTCGGACGTATCAAAGCGGATTCCATCGACCGCCGTGCTGCCCGCTGAGACCGCGAGTCCAAGAACTTCGCCGACGCGGGCGGGGTCGTCGATCCGCACTTCGATCGTGTTGCTGGCTTTGAAGCCTAGAAGGCGGCGCTTCCCTTCCTGCCAGTCGATCTCTTCTTCGACGCGATAGCCGAGGGTTCGTAGGGCGTCGGCGGCAAGAGCAGCCCCTTCGAGTTTCTTCTGGACCGCAGCCATGGCGGTCGCGGCATGGGCCTGTGCTTTCGCGGGATCCATATCGCGCGATTCCACCGTGAGCGTGATCCAGGCCCGGTCCGGCGCGACCCGTAGCGTCGACTCGCCGCTCACCCTGATCCGGGTGCCCTGGGCAGCCTGCCAGGGCCCACTTCGGCCGACATCTGGCTCTGGTCTGTCGACAGCCGCGGCCTGCCCTGTGAATCCGGGTGAAAGAGCGAGGCCGAATACAAGCGAAAAAAATACCAGGCGTTTCATGCAGTACTCCAATCCTTTTCAGACTTTTGCGGGGGCGATGCGGAAGCGGCGTGGCGCGACCAGGCCAAGCCGCGCAAGCCGGAAAGAGAACGCCGTTGCAAGACAGCCAAGGCCATATTTCACACTGCGGCCGAAGTTGATCGATGAAGCGTCCGGTGCGTAGCGGGTCGGGCAACTGACCTCAGCGACGGTCTCGCCGGCCCAGAGGATCTGGGCGATCATCTGATTGTCGAAGACGAAATCGTCGGAGTTCTCCTCCAGCGGCAGGCGCTCCAACAATTCGCGGGAGAAGGCGCGGTAGCCGGTATGAAACTCCGAGAGCTTGGAGCCCATCAGCGCATTCCCGGCCGCCGTCAGAAAGCGGTTCGAGACATAGCGCCAGAGCGGCATACCGCCGTGCAGGGCTTGCCCCCCGAGGATCCTTGACCCCAGCGCGCAGGGGTAGAGGCCGTTGCCGATCAAGGCGGCGAAGGCCGGAATCAATTTCGGCGTGTACTGGTAGTCGGGGTGCACCATGACGACGATATCGGCCCCGGCTTCCAGCGCCAGCCGGTAGCAGGTCTTCTGGTTGCCCCCGTAGCCCCGGTTGGCGGGATGCACATGGACCAGCGTCTGCGGCAGATTGCGCGCTACCGCCACGGTCTCGTCATGGCTGGCGTCGTCGACCACGATCACCAGATCGACGATCTCCTGCGCCATGACTTCACGCCAGGTGCGTTCGAGCGTGTCGGCCGCGTTGTAGGCCGGCATCACGACGACGATTTTCTTCCCCTTGAAAATGATGGCACCTCTCGAGGTGTCGGCAGGGTGCCTTGCGCGTGGGCCGCTGTCGAGGGAAGAAGGACCCCCATGCGTCGGAGCGCGATGCAACGAGCACGGCAGCGCCAGAACAGGCGTGAAGGGAGAAAGAAGGACGCCATGAGTTCGACAACCGCGATGCAGGCCGACGTGATTCCTTTTCGGATTGAGGTTTCCGATGCCGTTCTCGACGATCTGCGGGCGCGCTTGCGTGCGACCCGTTGGCCCGAGCGCGAAACCGTTGGCGATTGGTCGCAAGGCATCCCGCTGGCTTACGTCGAGGAGGTCTGCCGCTATTGGGTCGATAGCTATGATTGGCGAGTGCGCGAAGCGCGTCTCAACAGCTTGCCGCAATTTCGCACCACGCTCGATGGTCTCGGCATCCATTTCATCCATCTGCGTTCGCCCGAGCCCGGCGCGCTGCCTCTCGTGCTCACGCATGGCTGGCCGGGTTCGATCGTCGAATTTCTCGAGGTGATCGGTCCACTCGCCGATCCGGTGGCGCATGGCGGCAACGCGGCCGACGCCTTTCACGTCGTCGTGCCGGCGCTGCCCGGCTATGGCTTCTCTGACAAACCGCGCGAGCCCGGCTGGGGTGCGCCCCGCATCGCGGCGGCCTGGGGCGAGCTGATGCGACGGCTGGGCTACCCGCGCTATGTCGCACAGGGTGGCGACTGGGGTGCGATGGTGACCACCGCCATCGCCACGACTGATCCGATAGGTTGCGCCGGCATTCACCTCAACATGGCGGTCGTTGCCCCCGATCCGACCACCTTTGGCGAACTCACCGAGCTCGAACAGAATGCTCTCGCCGGATTCGGTTTCTACAACGAATGGGACTCGGGCTATTCGAAGCAGCAGAGCACTCGTCCGCAAACGCTTGGGTATGGATTGACGGACTCACCCGCCGGTCAGGCGGCGTGGATTCTGGAGAAGTTCCACGCCTGGACGGATTGTCAGGGGCATCCTGAGAATGCGCTCTCCCGCGATCAGATGCTGGATAACGTCATGCTCTACTGGGTGACGGCGTCGGCGGCGTCCTCGGCGCGGCTCTATTGGGAGAGCTTCCGCACCCCCAACTTGGATCCGGTCGATCTGCCGACAGGCGTGAGCCTGTTCCCGAAGGAAATTTTCCGCACGTCAAAGCGCTGGGCCGAGAAGCGCTTCCGGAATCTGGTCTATTGGAATGAACTTGAGCGCGGCGGACATTTCGCCGCTTTTGAGCAGCCGCAAGCGTTTGTCCAAGAATTGCGCGCCTGCTTCCGCCAGATGCGCTGAGGGGTCCCGCCTAATGACGCCCGCGTGGCTTGCCGTGGAAGCCCGCGTTGTTCCTGTCACGGCCGGCGCCATCCCCGGTTGCGGAGCGCGGCGCATCGGGCTCGGCGTGCTTGGCGAGCGCCCCTGGCCGAGGCCAGGTTTCGCCGCGGGCACTGGGCCTTGGCGCCGTTTCGGCTTTGGCAGAGGCGGGCGCTTCGACCCGTCGACTGGCGGCATGGTGGTTCACCAGCTGACCCGGCCGATCGTTGCCATGTGGCTTTCTGGCTTGCATGCTTGCTGAACGCGCAAGCGCTTGGCCGGGTTCCCGCGAGGCTCCGAGAAGGCCCTCCCGGGCGGCCAATGGCTGGGCCGGACGACGCGGTGCCTGTCGCGGCGTGCGCTGCCCCTGGCGCGGGCTTTGGCCGTGGCGGGCGAAGGGACGGTCCTCGGAAGCGGGCTCGGGCTGGCGCGAGACCGCGACGGCTTCGAGAAACACCGGGTCGTCCATCGGTACCTGCCCGCGCGCCAGCTTGGTGCGCACCAGCCGCTCGATGTCGCGCAGCAAGGGCAGTTCTTCGGGCGCACAGAATGCCGAGGCACGACCGCTGGCCGAAGCCCGCGCGGTGCGCCCAACCCGATGCACATAATCTTCCGGCACATGCGGCAGATCGAAGTTCACCACGTGTCCGATATCTGCGACGTCGATGCCGCGGGCGGCGATGTCGGTGGCGACCAGGACGCGAAATTTCCCATCCTTGAAGCCGTCAAGTGCAAGTTTTCGTTGGGATTGGCTGCGATTCGCGTGGATGCGTTCGGCCTTGATCCCGCCACGGTGCAGCACCTTGGTCAATTTATCGGCACGGTGCTTGGTGCGCGTGAAGACCAGCGCAGTTTCATGATCTTGACTCAGCAGCGAGAGCAGCAGCGGCGCCTTATGGTTCTGGCCGACCTCGTAGACGCATTGGGTCACGCGCTCGGCGGTGGTGCCGCTGCGGACCAGCTCGACCCGGACAGGATCCTTTGAGTGGAGGCGGGCGAAGTCGGCGACCTCGCCCGCCATCGTCGCCGAGAAAAGAAGTGTTTGTCGCTGTTTGGGCACCCTGGCGAGAATTCTCGTCAATTGAGGCTTGAAGCCCATATCGAGCATGCGGTCGGCTTCGTCGAGCACCAGCACTTCGAGGTTGGCCAGCTGGGCTGTGCCACGCTCGAGATGGTCGATCAGCCGACCCGGGGTGGCGATGCAAATCTGTGCCCGCTTGAGGCCGGCAATCTGTGGCGCCATGCCGACGCCGCCGATGAGCGCGACCGACTTCACGCCATGCGGCGCCCCGAAGTATTCCGCGTGCTCGGCGATCTGCAGGGCCAGTTCACGGGTGGGGGCCAGGACCAGCGCGCGAATCCCGCTCTGATGCTGGATGCGCTCGACGATGGGCAGCACGAAGGCTGCGGTCTTGCCCGTTCCGGTGGCGGCACAACCGATGACGTCCCGGCCCGCAAGGGCGGGAGGAATGGTTTTCGCCTGAATCGGGGTGGGGGTTTCGTACTCGGCCTGGCGCAAGGCGATCAGGCTCTGGGGCGAGAGCCCCAGGGAGGAAAAATCAGCAAGCTCAGTCATTTGGGGGTTCCTTAGCTGAAGATTCACGATTGAGCCTCCTTGCCTTGAATCAACGCTTGCGGACTCGCCGGGGCGAGCCGCGTCGATCATGAGTCAGCTCAACGGGAACAGGCGACGCCGATCCGCCGCATCGTCTCCCAAAGATAGAAGATTTCGGGGTAGACCAGTGGCTTGCCGCTGGTGAGCAGCGCGCCGCTGACTTCGCGCGCCGGATCGGCCCAGACGATGACGTTCGAGAGCCCGAGGTGCCCGAACGCCTCGCTGGTATGGGGGCCGTACAGGCTGAACCACTCGGCCCCGAGCATGAAGCCCATCGAATAACGAAAGGGCAGAATCAAGGTGAAATCGGGCTCGAACCAGCTCTGCTCGCCGGTAGCGCGCAGCACGGTCCGGCGATCGAGGACGCGCGTGCCGGCGAATTCGCCACCGCAGCGGAGCATCTCGAAGAACGCGCAGGCTTCGTCGGCGGTCGAGATGATATTGCCCGAGGGAAAAATCGAGCGCAGGAAACGTGGATCGTTCGAGAAACGGGTCACGGTTTCGACGTCGACGCCAAGTGCCCGACGAACAAGCGTCGAAACCGGCGGCAGTGGGATCGGGCCGGTGATGGCGTTTTCGGCGACCAGCGGCAGGTCCGCCTCTGCCACACCATAGTTCATCCAGCGAAAACCAAGCGGATCGAGAATCTCTCGCGCCAGCACGGTGCGGATATCGCTGCCGGTGATCCGGTGGACGATCTCGCCCAGCAGGAAGCCCGCCGTGATGGCGTGATAGGCCAATCGCGTCCCCGGCCGCCACAGGGGCTCCAACTCGCAGAGGACATTGACGATGGCGCGTGGATTGCGCAGGATTTCGAGATCGTCAAGTGCTCCGGGTGGCGGGTTCGGCACGCCGGCGCGATGGTTCAGCATATGCCGGATGGTGATGGCCGCCTTGCCGTTGCGCGCAAATTCAGGGATGTACTCGGCGACCGGATCATCGACGTGCAGTAGTCCGCGCTCCTCGAGCAGATGCAGCACCATCGCCGTGACGACTTTCGATGCCGAGAACAAACAGATCGGCGTGTCGGGTGTGGCCGGGATTCTGGTCGCGTCGGGCGGATCGTTGGGGGCGTTGCCGGCGGCGTGGCCCAAGGTCCGGTCAATCAGAACCCGGCCGCGGCGGCGGATGCAGAGCGAAACTGCCGGATGCATCCCGCTTGAATAGATGTGCTCGGCGGCCTGCCAGATCCAGTCGAGCGCCTCGGGATCGACCCCCACCTCGAGAGGATCACATTCGGCGCCTTCGCGGACGCTCAGGACCTCGCGCAGATCACGCGGTATGCGGCAGCGGGGCCAGAGACTCTCAAGCACGCGGTCCTGCTAGCACAGCGAAGGAAAACGCGATCACGAGAACCGTTGTCGTGGGGGCAGCTCGTTGCCGGGAAGGCTGGCGTCAATCACCACCGTGTCGATTTTTAGTCGCGCAGCGTGAACCAGGCCGCCCCGGCCGCGGTCAGGATCTCGAAGACCAGGGCGAAAACCGTATAGGCCGAGAGTTCGCCGTCGGTCGAGACCCCGTAAAGTCGGGCCAAAGCAAGTCCGCTCGTCAGGAACAGCAGCGTGGTGAGGGCGGTGTGGCGCAGCGTCGCGAGGCCGAGAGCCATGGCGCAGAGGGTACCCAGCGCGATCTGCAGGCCGCCATACATGGCCCGCAGTTCCGTGGTCCCGGTCTGGGTGGAGGCGGTGATCGCCGCGATGCCGCCGAGCGCTCCGGGGACGAAGAGCAGGTAGAAGCCGTAGGGCAGCCAGACCAGGGCTTCGAGCAACAAAAACCAATGCACCGGTGTCATCGACGAAGCCTGCCTCGTCGCGAGTCCGGATGCAACGGGTAAGTCGAAATCCGCCGGCCGAAGGATCGGCTGGCGCGGTTCATCAACCACCAAGTTCCGGCCCCGGGGCGGGCGGTTCGAGGTCGGACGTCGCGGATTGTCCGGCCGGTAATCGGGCAAAGGCGGCCTGTGCAACCGAGAAAAGTCCGGCCCCAAACAGCGAAGCCGCCCCGGCTGCGACGAACATCGGCCGATGACCGAAATGATGGACGATCGGGCCAAACAGGAAGGCCTCGAGCGTGATGCCGACGTTGAAGGCGCCGTTGAAAAGCGATTGGATGCGGCCGATCTGTTCCAGGGCACCAAGCCCGACTGTCCAGGCGTTGAGCGTTGGGAAGACGACGCCCTGGGCGAGACCAAACCAGAGACCGACGGCGATCAATTGCGAGGTGGAATCGACCAGCGCCAGGGCTGCGATGGCAAGGGAGAGGGCGACCATTCCCGGCACGATGATGCGCGTATGTCCGACCCGATCCGCCAACGAACCGACGAAGAAGCGCGAGGTGATGGCGGCACTGGTGTAGGATATAAAAAAAGTTGCCACCGGTCCGAGTTTGGCCGCGACGACGAAGGTCGGCATGAAGGTCATCACCGAGCCGAAGCTCACGCCGCAGAGCGCTGTCGCCGCCACGGTGGCGAGCAGCGGAGTCGTCATGCTCAAGGGTGATTTGCGCTCTCGCCTGGTCCCCATGGTCGGTTCGGTCAAGGGCCAGGTCACGACACAGCCGATAGCCGAGAAGACGGCGGCCATTGCGAAGAGGCTCGGGAAGCCGATCAGGCCGGCGAGTTGTTCGCCCAGTGCTGGCGCCAGCGCGTGGGTTGTCAGCGTCGAAATTCCAAAGAATCCCAGTGCCGTTGCCCGCCGCGAGGGCGGCGCCAGCGTCGCGGCGAGCGTGGAATTGCCATTGAAGCCACAAGCGAAGGCCAATCCCTGTATGATTCGGAGAGCAAAAAATTCCGCGCCCAGCTCGTCGACATGGGAGAAGCCCAACGCCACCAACGTCATGCAGACGAAGCCGACCCGCGAGAAGAAGCGCGCCCCCAGACGATCGATCAGCGCGGCGACGACGAAGACACCGCCGAGGCTGGCGATACCGCTCACGCCCATGACCAGACCGACAGTCTGATCATCGCCGCCGAGTTCGTGGATGTAGATGGGCAGCAGGAAGAAGGTGGCGAAGGTCATGAAGAAGAGAAAATTGCCGACCAGCACGCGCACGAAGGCCGGCGTCAGCACGGGTTCAAATGCTGCGGGTGGCGTCGATTTTTTGCTGCGCCCGGCCTCGCCCGCAAGGGTGCGCGCGTGCGGCGAATCGCGCTCTTCTGGCGGAGGCGGTGGAGCGGGTTCGGGCATGGCCGTCCTTGGGAAGTTGCAGAGGCTTCCCGTCGCGGCAAGGGTGTCGTGCGGCAACCCTGCTAAGGCCTTGCAGCCGCGTGGATGGCGGCGGCAGCGCGGCAACGCGGGATCGGGGAGGCGATGGGCAAGAATGACGAAGACTGGGTGACCTTCAAGGCTGCGGGGTTCGATGCCTCGCGCGCCCGGGCGGGTCTTGATGCCTTATGGCGGGGACCGGCCCGCGACGCCCTGGTCGAGTACGTCGCGATTCCCTCGCGTTCCCCGGCTTTCGATCGCGGCTGGGCCGAGAGCGGATATATCGAACGGGCGGTGTGCCTCGCCGAGCGCTTTGCCCGCGAGTATCTGCCGCCGGGCGCCTCGGTCGAAGTCCTGCGCCACCCCGGCCGCACGCCCTTGCTTGTGCTTGAGATCGCGCAAAGATTGTCGTCGGGCGAGGTTGTCGTGGAAACAGCATCAGCTGAAGCCTCGGCTCGCGTCATTCAGGCTGCGAAATCCACCGAGCCGACGGTTCTTCTCTATGGCCACCTCGATAAGCAGCCCGAAATGAGTGGTTGGGGCGAGGGTCTCGGCGCCTGGACTCCGGTGCTGCGGGACGATCGCCTCTACGGGCGGGGCGGGGCCGATGACGGTTATTCGGTTTTCGCGATCATAGCGGCCCTGCGCGCGCTGGCCGAGCAGGGCACGCCGCACGCTCGTTGTCTGGCCTTGATCGAATGTTCCGAAGAAAGTGGCAGCCCCGATCTGCCGGCATGGGTCGAGACCCTGGCTGATCGGCTTGGCGCGGTCGAATTGGTGATCGCCCTTGACTCGGGCTGTGGCGATTACGAGCGGCTATGGACCACCACCTCGCTGCGCGGCATCGCGATGGGCCACCTCGAGGTCGAGGTGCTGAAGGAGGGGGTTCATTCCGGTGACGCCAGCGGCATCGTACCCTCGAGCTTTCGCCTCGTGCGTCGACTGCTCGACCGCATCGAGGATTCGGCTACTGGGGCCATCCGCTTGTCCATCCTGAATCCAGAGATCCCCGCCTTGCGCATCGAGCAGGCACGACGAGTGGCTGAAATTCTCGGCACGGCGGTCTGGGATCATTTCCCCTGGGCGGGGGAGACCCGACCGATCGACGCCGACCCGGCAACGTGTGTGCTGGCGCGAACCTGGCGACCGGCGCTGTCGATCATCGCGGCCGAGGGGCTGCCCACGCCGGACAATGCTGGAAATGTTTTGCGGCCGAAAACCGTGCTGGGGCTCTCGATGCGAACGCCCCCGACGGTCGATGCCGAGGCGGTGATCGCGCAGATGCGCGAGGTTCTTGAGACCGATCCGCCACAGGGTGCGACGATCCGCTTTCGCGGGCATGGTCAAGCGGGCTGGCACGCACCCGAGGAGGCCGACTGGCTCGCCGCCGCACTTGAAGTCGCGTCGCACGAATGGTTCGGCCGGCCGACGGCGGCGATGGGCGAGGGCGGTACCATCCCCTTCATGGGTATGTTGGGCGAGCGTTTTCCGCAGGCGCAATTCGTCATCACAGGTGTGCTCGGCCCCGGGTCGAACGCGCACGGACCGAACGAATTTCTGCATCTACCAACGGCCGAGCGGCTCTCGGGCTGCGTTGCGAGACTGCTTGCGAGCCACCCTCAGGCGTTGCGCGCGAGTCGTTGATCGAGGCCACGCAAGGCCTCGTGCAGATGCTGGGGCGGGGCCAGGTAGCCGCGTTCGATGCGATCGACGGCAAGCACCGTCAGTCCGAGAACGCGCGCGACTTCCTCCTGCCCCAGGCCGAGGCGGCGGCGCAATGTGTTGAGGGACTCGGTGGCAGAGAGCATTTCAGGGCGCATGGCAGATTTCCTCCGGGAAGTTGTATCGCAACCTCGATGCCAAATGGGCGTCGGCTGCAAAGTCCTGCCGGGAATCAGAGAACGGCCCAATCCCGGTGGGATGGGTGCTTGCCGACCGCCGCAGGTTTGCCGCTGGGCTGGCGTGCGGTTGGCAGCGCGGGTTGGCATGGGCTTGCGTCTCGGGCCCGATCGGGAGAATGTCGCCAGCCCAGCGAACCGATGCGGATTGTCGGGATCGCTGCGGATTGGAGACGCTCGCCGCATGACGCTTGAAGAACGGCTCGCCATGCTCGAGACCCGCTTGTGTGCGCTCGAAGACGAGCGCGAGATTGCGAATCTGATCGTTCAATATGGAATTGCCCTCGATTCCGGCGCTGCCGCTGCTGCTGCTGCGGTCTTCGCCGAAGAGGCTCTCTACGATACCGACGTCGTCACGATGCGGGGACCGGCCGAAGTGGCCGCGATGGTCAACGGAGCACGCGATCAATCCATGGTCGGACGCTGTGGGGCCTTGGACGCTTCAAACCAGCGGCGATAGCGCTACGGCGACGGGGTATTCGCGGGTCTACCTCGCCGAGGGAGAGACGATCGGCATCTACCGTATCAGCCTCAATCGCTGGCGGTTCGAGCGCCGCGCCGAGGGCTGGCGGGTGATAAACCGCCGGACGCGGCTGCTTGGCCATGCCGAAGCGCTCGAGGTCTTTCGCACCCCGGCCTGATGATTGGTTGGGAGTCGGGTTCGACGGCCTCGCCCGGTCTTGCGCTGCGCGGCAGTTCCGTTCTGGTCTTTGAGGTGCTTAGGCCCAATCGTGTTCGTCCTCGATCCTGCCCTGACCGATCTCGCTGTCCGCTGCTGGCCGGACGGTTGCCCGCGCGGCAAAACCTGCTGCGACAGTCTCACGGTCGAGGTTTCGAAGCGTGAGGTGCGCGCGATCGATGGCGTCATGGATGAAATTTCTGGCATCATGCCCGGACTGCGCGAAGGTCGCGGCTGCTATGCGAGTGTTTTCATCGAAGAGGAGCCTCCCAATCTGCTGATCGAGCCGCGCGAGGATGGTTCGTGCCCCTTTCTGCGGCGGACGCGCGATCATTCGCTGTGCTCGATCCATCAACTCGCATTGGCAACCGATCGGCCGGTGCCCTCGATCAAACCGGCCGCCTGCCGACACTGGCCGGTCATGCTGGAGCAGGACGGTGAGCGGATTCGGGTTTCGGTGCAGCCGAGCGCGTCGAGCATCGGCTGTGTGGCGCCACGCGCCAATCTTCCGCGACAGCCGAGCGTGCTGGAGGTTTATCGCGAGGAGATTCTCGAAATGTGCGGGGCCGCGATTGAGCCACTCCTGGTTCGCAGGCTGGCGGCCGATCGGCGCCGTCAAGCCACGGCGAAGGGCAAGACCGGAAAAGTGGGCAAGACCATAACGAAGGCCGGATCGGGGCACCGTCGGGGCGGGCGATGATCGGGCAAGACCGTGCTCTGGGTCGCTCAAATTTCCCTTTCGCAGCCTCAGAGTTTGGCTGGACGGTGAGATGAGCGCCAGCCAGATTTGGAGCCCCGGTGACGTTCCGGCTGCGGCCTTCGTGTTTGAGTGGACGCTGCCATGAGCGCCGATCAGACCAGGCTATTCTCGGGCTTGACGACGCCAGCGGCGGGTCTGGTCCGAAAAGCACGCCGTCCTCTCGGCTGGATCTCCCCCGGTCCGCAGCCGGCCGGCGATCGCGGCGATCCGCGGCTTCTTCCCGGTCCGGGCGAGGACCTCTGTCATCTCTCGGGCGATTTCCGGATCTTTCAACGACCCGGCGGCCACCGTTGGTCGGTCGATGATCTGGTGACCGCCTGGATGGCGGCAGAGCTTTACAATATGCGACGTGGCGGCGCACCGGCGTCGTTTCTCGATCTCGGCTGCGGCATCGGCTCGATCCTGATGCTCGTCGCCTGGCGCTTCGAGCAGGCACGCGGCCTTGGGCTTGAGGCGCAGAGTGCGAGTGTCGAGCTGGCGCGGCGCTCGCTCGACTGGAATGGTCTTGACGACCGCATCGAGGTTTTCGAGGGGGATCTTCGCCAGGTCCGTACCCTGATCGGGCCGCGTTCGTTCGACCTGATCACGGGCTCGCCGCCCTATTTCGCTGAGGGGAGGGCTTCGGTTTCGTTGGACGACCAGCGCCACCGCTGTCGACACGAGACGCGTGGCGGAATCGAGATCTACTGCGAGGCGGCGAGCGCAGCCCTGGCCCCAGGCGGATTGTTCGTGGTCTGCATGCCGGCGGCTGCGCACGAACGCGTGCAGCAGGCTGCCGAGGTGGCGGGCCTCTGCGTGGTGGCTTCGAGAACGGTCGTGCCGCGGGCCGGGAAGGCCCCGCTCTTTACGGTTCATGCGGCCGTCCGTGCTGGTGAGGACTTAGTTATTGACGGTTTGACGTCGCACTCGGCTGGGGGG
>VFKT01000083.1 GCA_009885395.1 Deltaproteobacteria bacterium
ATCGGCCTCTTCCATCCTTTTCTGGGCGATCCGGGAGTTCGGATGGTCGGGGTTGAAGCCGCAGGTTTCGGGCTGGAGACCGGTCGCCACGCCGCCACGCTCAACGCTGGACAATCCGGTATTCTGCATGGCGCACGGTCGTTCCTGCTGCAGACCGAATCGGGTCAAGTGAGCGAAGCGCATTCGATTTCCGCCGGACTCGATTACCCGGGCGTGGGGCCCGAGCATTCCTGGCTCAGGCAGGCCGGCCTTGCCGATTACGTCACGGCCACCGACGACGAGGCGATGGCGGCCCTTGAGCGGCTGGCGCGCAGCGAGGGGATCATCGTGGCCCTCGAAACGGCCCACGCCGTGTCCCACGCCATCCGGTTGGCACCGACACTGCCGCCGGAAGCGATCCTGATCGTCAATCTCTCGGGCCGCGGCGACAAAGATATGGAAACCATCTCACGACGCAGCAGCATCTCAGCCGGGAGTGGGGCATGAGCCAGGGTGGGTTGGCACGGCTGACGCGGACGTTTTCGACTCTTCGGCAGCGCAATGAAGCCGCCTTCGTGCCCTTTCTGATGGCGGGCGATGGCGGCATCGATGCGACCGAGACGCTGGCGCTAGGCCTGGTCGAGGCCGGGGCCGATATCCTCGAAATCGGCGTGCCTTTTTCCGATCCGATGGCAGACGGGCCGGTGCTACAACGCGCCGCCGAGCGGGCTCTTGCCGTCGGCACCAGCTTGCCGGTCGTGCTCGATCTGGTGACGCGACTGCGTAGTCAAATCGATATCCCGATCGTCCTCTTCGGTTACGCCAATCCCTTCTTCCATTTCGGTGTTGAACAGCTGGCGCACGCTATTTCTTCGGCCGGGGCTGATGCGATCCTCTGCGTCGATGTGCCACCGGACGAGGCCGATGAGATTCGTCTGCCGCTGGCACGCGAGGGGATGGCGATGATTTTTTTGCTGGCACCGACCAGCACGCCCGAGCGTATCCATCGCGTGGTGCGCTCGGCCTCGGGTTTCGTCTACTTCGTCTCGGTCGCTGGCGTCACGGGCCAGAAAAAGGTCGACCCCGCTGCAATCGAAAGCCTGGTGGCCCAGATTCGGGCCGAGGCGCGTTTGCCTGTTGGAGTCGGGTTCGGCATTTCCACGCCGGCAGAGGTCGCCACGGTCGCTGCGTTTTCCGATGCCGTGATCGTCGGCAGTCGTTTCTCTGTGCTGATCGAGGAGGCGGGCAGTGCCCGCGCTGCGGCACCGCAGATCTTCGAACTGGCGGGCGCGATGAAGCGGGCCACGCGACGTTCGGGGACGAGTGACTCTCCCGGCTGACGACCCGGGCGACGCCTGGAAGGCGGCGCTGGATTGGCTCTTCGCCCTCGATGCGCGACGAGGCTGGGATCTGACCATCGAGCGGATGCAGCAGGCTCTCGAACGCCTCGACCATCCCGAGCGCCGTTTTCGCAGCGTGCTTGTCGCCGGGACCAATGGCAAGGGGTCGACCTCGACGCTGATTGCGGCCGGTTTGTCGAGTGCTGGTTATCGGGTCGGTCTCTACACCTCTCCCCATCTGATCGAGCTGACCGAGCGGGTCCGCATCGAGGGTCGGGAAGTCTCACGTGCCGCCTTTCTCGCCCAGTTGAACCGGCTTCGGGCCGAATTGGATGTCGAGGAGATGGGGCTCACCTTCTTCGAGGTGACGACGCTGGCGGCATTTCTTTTGTTTGCCGGGGCGGGAGTTGAGATCGTCGTGCTTGAGGTCGGGCTCGGCGGGCGTCTCGATGCGACCAATGTGGTTGAACCCGAGGTCTCGGCGATCACCTCGATCGGGCTCGATCACGAGAAATTCCTCGGCTCTACTTTGCGCTTGATCGCGAAGGAAAAGGCTGGGGTGATGCGCTCCGGAAGGCCTGTGGTTCTTGGTCCCACCTTGGCCGCTGACGTGCGTCGGACCTTGCACGCCTGTGCCGCCGAGGTGCAGGCGACGATCATCGATGCCCGCACCTTGCGCGAGCGCGCGCCGCCGACGCGGTGGCCCGGTCTCCATATGCGGGATAATGCTGCCGTCGCGCTCGGCGTGCTTGAGTGTCTGCGGGAGAAGGGCTTCGAGGCGATCAATCTCGCCGGCGGGATGCTCGACTGGGCCGATGCGGAACGACCCATGG
>VFKT01000295.1 GCA_009885395.1 Deltaproteobacteria bacterium
GCGCCGGGCCGCTGCGCCTCGCTGCCGATCCTCCCTCCCGACGCGGCGCGCGATTGCGGCCCGCCCCGGCCCTTGCCAAACGGTCTCGGCTGCTCGGGTCTGAGGCCCGGCAGTCGGGGTAAACGGGGTAGGCAAGCCACCTGAAGGGGGACTCATGGCCGGACGACTCGAAGGCAATGTCACAATCATCACCGGAGCAGCGCAAGGCATCGGCGAAGCGTATGCACGCCGCTTCATCGCCGAGGGCGCCCGGGTGGCGGTGGCCGACCTGAACCCGGACAAGGGCGAAGCGGTCGCAGAAGCGCTGCGAAAGGAAGGCGGCGACGCCTTCTTTGTCCGGGTGGATGTCTCAAGTGAAGAGGACACCAAACGCATGGCCGCGACCGTGCTTGAGCGTTTCGGCCGAATTGACACCACCATCACCAATGCCGCGATCTACCACGACATCGACAATCTCGACCATTCGCTGGCCTACCTCAAGAAGATTTTTGATGTCAATTATTTTGGAACCTGGCTGACCGCCCGCGCCGTCTATCCGGCCATGAAGAAGCAGGGCAAGGGCTCTGTCATCACGCAGATCTCGGATGCGGCCTACCTCCGCTTCCCGATTCCGCACGAGGACGAACTGCCGAGCTTCCACTACAGCGTGACCAAGGCCGCGGTGGCCTCGCTGACCCATTTCTGTGCTGCGAGTTCAGGTACGCATGGCGTGCGCTTCAACGCCATTTCGCCCGGCCCGACCATGACCGAAGCGACTCTCAAGATTGTGCCGAAGGCGATGCTCGATATGTTGGTGCACGGCGCGATGTCGATCAAACGCCCGCTTGAGGCCGAGGATCTTTGCGGCACCGCCGTGTTCCTCGCCTCCGACGACAGCGCCATGATCACCGGCCAGGTGGTCTGCGTTGACGGCGGCCTGATCATGCTCGGCTAGTCGAGGGCGCAGATGCTGGCAGGAACGCGCGGCGGCCGCCGGCGCGCATCAGCGGCCGTCGGCGCGCATCGGCGGCCGCCGGATCAGTTGTCGCCAGGCTCGGCCTGCCGACTCAGTTGGCGCGCAACAGAAAGTCTCCACCACCCCGCGAGAACTCGACCATCTCCTCGTAGATGCGCAGCACCTTCAGATCACCCACGACGTCACCCTCGCGCACCTGCGTGGCCCGACCACCATCGAAGCTCAGGAAGGCAAAGCGTTGTTCGGGCTCTGCCGACCATTGCAATAGATAGATCTTGATATTTGGCGCGCCGGCGGGCGGGTAGCGCAACGCCTTGGCCAGGCGATCCGGTGCAGGCTGCCGCGCGGCGGGAAGCACAGCTACGGCGGGCACCGGCGCGGGCGCGGGCGCGGGCGCTACCGCTGCCACCGGCGCGGGCACGGCCGCGGGCACCGGCGCTACCGCTGCCACCGGCGCTGCCACCGGCGCGGGCACAGCCGCGGAAATCGGTTTGCCGCCTGCAGGCAGGGACGCAACCGCCAGTCCGGGCTGTGGGGGCGGGACCAACCCTGGCGCCGCCACCGGCCCCGCTCGAGGCTTTACCGGCAAAGGGGCCGGCGGCGGCGGGAGTCGATCCTCGACCAGGCGCGCGCGGTCCTCGGCCCGGGCTGCACTGGCCTCCAAGCGCTCGGTACTTTTCTCGCGCCGCAGGCCGGCCAGAAGGCCAGTGCGCAGTTGACGCTGCTCAGGGTTGAGCCCACGCACTGCCGCTTGGCGTTGCGCACGCATCGCGTTCACTTGCGCCATGCGCTCTTTGGGGGTCAGCCCGGCCATTGCTGCACGGTCCCAGCCGGGAGCGCCGTCTCCGGCTCTCCCGGCTCGGGCGCCCTCTCGGTCCGCGGCAAGATCGCGCAACCGCGCGAACGTGTCCCTGCGCTCTGCCTGCGCGCTGCTGCCGAGCGGGCGCCGTCCTGCTGCCCCAGGCGCCGGCACTGCTGTGCCGGCAGCGGCCAGTTGCGCCGGGACTCCCTCTGATAGAGGCTGCCCCGGAGGATCCCGCCGGGGGCCCTGCGCCGGCTGTCCAGCCAGTCCCCCGCCGGCTGCGGCCGCAACCTGTTGGCTCGCAGCCGGGACCTTCGCCGGCCCCTCGCCGAAGCCGACGGAACTCGCGTCGCGCCCATCAGCGAGCTGACGGGCTTCGTCGAGCACGATTTCACCGCCGCCGAAGAGGCCGTAACGCCAGCCCACGCTGAGGAGAAGCACCACCACCGCGCCAACCAAAATAAAAATCCGACCACGCGGGCCACCGCCCAATGGTCCCTTTGCCGGCGGCTCAACGGGCAAGCCGCCACCCGGGCGGGTCTCGGTCTCCGAACGCCGCAAAGCTTCCATCACCGTGCTCAACCCGCACCTCCATCACGCACTGAATTTCCAACCCGCGTCGTCGGCTCGACCAAAGCGGGACCCACTTCATCCAGGCCCGTCCGGTAGAGCGCAAGTAAAGTGAAGGGCCCGACCATTCCATCTTCAACCAGCCCTCGCGAGCGCTGGAAGGCCAGCACGGCGTCTGCCGTCGATTGGTCGAAGCTGCCGCCCTCCGGTTCTGACCAGAAGCCCGCCTCGGCAAGCAAGCGATGCAGGCGCTGCACGCGTGGGCCCGTGGTGCCCTGCTCCAGCAAGGGTCCCAACTTCCAGCGATCGTCCCAAACGAGATGAGCAAGTCCCACCCACGCCTCGCTCAGAACCTCGCGCGACACCGTGAGCGGCGTTCGTCCCACCACGAGATGCACATCTTTGCCTTCGACCCGACGCAAAAGTGCGTAGCGCACCCCCATCGGCAGACCGAGATCGAGTTCGAGAATCGCCGGAGCTCCGAGCTGGGAAAGCGGCTCAAGCGCACCATCAAAGGCGGAATATTCGACAGCCCGGCTGGTGGCGATCGTCTCGAGATCCATGGCCGGCGAAGCCGCCTCGGCGGCCGAGAGGGGTTCGAGTTCGAGCACCCGAAGCAAAGCCTCGACAGCCTCGTAGGCACTGCCGGCCGACGACCATTGGCGACCGACTTCCACCAGCGCGAGCCGCTCCTGCGCAAATGGGTCGGCCCACGACAATTCCTCAACCAACGCAGCAGGTTCTTCGACAACGTTGTCGGGCCGGGCGCTCTCGACTCTCTGGTCGCCGCTCGCCACGTTGCCCAGCACCAGACTCGCGGCGCCCGGAGCACCCGAAACTGGCACGGCCTCCCCCGCCGCCGAGCGGGCTTCCGCCAGCAGCGCACTTCCGGGACTGTCGCCCGTTCTCTGCGATGCATCCCTTGTCAATTTTTGAATAAAAGAGCCCGACCAACCCAAAAAATTTCGCCCACCCGCAATCACCCCCGCGGTCGCCAGAATGCCCACCAGACCGGCTGCGAGAGCAAATTTTGAGCGACGTCGCGCAACCAATCCGCCCTGCCCCGCGGCCAGCGTACCCGCGACTTCGTGTGCGGCTCGACCCGCCGTGCGCCAGCCGATGCGCCGATGCCCCTGGGCATAGGCCGCCAACAGGGCCCGATGACAAAGCACATTGATCAGCCTCGGCAGGCCGCGTGCCTCGCGATGGATCCGGGCGAGCGCCGCGCGCGAGAAAAGGCCGGCGGCAGTGCCGCCCGAGGCCACGGAAATCCGATGCTCGATATAGGCGGCCGTCTCCCGCCGGTCGAGCGGCCCGAGATGGAAACGCACTGCCACGCGCTGCCCAAGCTGCTCAAGTTCTGGTCGGGCCAGCAGCTCCCGCAGTTCGGGCTGACCGACGAGAACGATCTGCAAGAGCTTGGCGGTCTCGGTCTCGAAGTTCGAGAGCACGCGCAATTGTTCGAGGGTCTCGACATCGAGCGCCTGGGCTTCATCAACCACGACAATCACCCGCCGCCCGACGCTCCGTTGTTCGAGCAGATAGCTCTGCAAGGCACCCAGCAAGGAACGCCGATCGCCGTCGGCTTTCAGTCCAAGTTCCTGATTGATCTCGGAGAGGATCTCGACGCCGCGCAAGCTCGGGTCGAGGATATAGGCGTAGTCGAGATCGCTCTCGGATTCGCGCAGCACCGAGCGCACGAGCGTCGTCTTGCCGGCACCAATCTCGCCGGTGATCGCGACGAAGCCGGCGCCGTCGTCAAGCCCGTAGCGCAGATGCGCGATCGCCTCGCGGTGGTGTGCCGATAGGAACAGAAAGCGCGGGTCCGGGGTCAACCGGAAAGGTGGCTCTAGTAGCCCGAAATGAGTCTCATACACCTTGGGTTGCCCGTTCCTGCGTTTCTCGCCGATAGACCAGCGGTGTCAACCCGCCGAACCGTCGGACGTAGCACGTCTGCCGGTTTCGCAGGATCGGGCCGCGCCCCCCAAGTGCCGGGCCGGTGGTCAGAGTGCCGGGCCGGACCTTCGGACCAAGGCAGGGCCCAGTCGCTTCCCTGACACGATCCAGGCCGAAACTCCGACCTCGGCAACGCTCCGACCCTCGACCCACCCACCCGGATCGGGTTAAGCTCACGCCCTGTGGCGACGGCATGGTGGCAGCGCCTCCCGAGCGAGCAGCGCCAGGAGTACGAACGCAGCGCGGCACTCGGCCGGACCCCGCTGCGCGCTCTTGACAACCCGGACGCAGGTCCGGCCGCAATTGCGGGGCTTGAGTCGGCCCTGACAAGCCGGGACCGCAGCCTTACCGAGGCCGCCTGCGCACGGATCATCAACCTGCTCTGTGTCGCCGCCGGGGCGCCGCGCGTGCGCATCCGGGTCGCGGGCCGCAGACCCGCCGAGGCGCGCGGCGAATTGCACGGTCTCTACCAGCCGGCCGGCATGGCCGGAGCGACGGCCCTGATCACCCTCTGGATGCGCACGGCGCAGCGCGAAGACGTCGTCAAGACCCGCACCTTCTTGCGGACCCTGTTGCACGAACTGGTGCACCATTTCGACATGACCTGCCTCGCGCTACCCAATTCGTATCACACCAAAGGTTTCTACCGGCGTGAATCGCATCTGCTGCGTGCCCTGGGCGACAAGAAGCCGACGCCTCGAACAAGCGCAGGTTCGCCACGCAACAACACGGCCACCGAGCCCACACAGGAAGAGGGCATGGCCGCCTTGCGGGCCGTCCTGAGTCGGCTGCGCCAACGGTCCTCCACTGACAATCACTGAGACCGGAGGTTCAAGCGTTTTCATCAACCAACGTCAACCGCTCAAGGATATCGGCGGGAGTCGATGCCACGAAAGAGGAGGGCCGCCCGCTCACCCACCCGCCCAGCGAGCGATCCAGCACCTCAAGCGGGTAGCAGAGATAGAGTTCATCGGCGGCGCGGGTACAGGCGACGTAAAGCAGACGGCGTTCCTCGTCGATTTCGTCCGGCTCCTCGGCGCGCACAGACGGCAGTCGGCCCTCCATCGCCGAGAGCACGAACACCGCCCGCCACTCGAGCCCCTTGGCGGAATGGATCGTCGAAAGCACCAGCGGTCCATCGTCGGCGCCACCACCCGGCAGGGTCGAAGGATCCGCCTTTGCGAGTTCAGCCGGAGGGTCGAGAACGAGATCAGTGAGTAGCTCCGAAAGTCCCTCATAGCGCTCGGCGAGCGCGGCAAACTGCTCGAGGTCGCGGCGACGGCGCGGCGCGTCGTCACGGTGGAGCGCTTCGAGTCGCGGCTGGTAGGCCTCGATCACGCGCTCGATCATTTCAGCGGGGCTCCGCGTCGGCGTGGCGAGGCCCTCGAGAAAGTTTCCCAAACCGACG
The DNA here is from genome assembly GCA_009885395.1 of Deltaproteobacteria bacterium. Taxonomy (GTDB): domain Bacteria; phylum Desulfobacterota; class Binatia; order UBA12015; family UBA12015; genus SXLG01. The sequence continues at coordinate 5,692 of VFKT01000295.1, forward strand.
AGGCGCTCGACCACGCGCGCGCGGAGACCTGGCCCGACTTCGATGCCGGCCAGAGCGCCGGCCGCTCCACCGCGCTCGAAAAGCCAACGCACGGCAGCCTGCGCCGCACGAGGGCCGACCTCTTCCTGCAACTGCAACAGCCGATTCCAGGAGACCACATCGCGCGGGTTTTCCAGCACACGCAGATGAGCAATTACATCCTTGATATGGGCCGTTTCCATCAACCGGATACCGCCCCGCTTGAGGAAGGGGATGCCCGCCCGCGCCAATTCGATCTCGAGATCGAACGAGTGGAACGAGGCGCGAAAGAGCACCGCGATCTGGCGCAGGGGCACGCCGTCCTCGACCAGTTCGCAAATACGCTGGCGCACGAAAAGACTTTGGATATGCTCGTCGGGTGCCGGCACCAGACAGGGCCGCACGCCGCCCTTGCGGTGGGCAAGCAGCGTTTTTTCGTAGCCCTCCTTGGCACCGGCGATAACGCTATTGCAGACATCCAGCACCGGCTGGGTGGAGCGGTAGTTCTCGGCCAGGGTGACGATCCTGCAACCGGGGTAGTCGTCGGCAAAGCGCAAAATATTACGCACATCGGCGCCACGAAACGCATAGATGGACTGGGCATCGTCGCCCACCGCCATGACGTTGCCGGCGGGCCCGGCAATCCGCTGCACGATCTCGGCCTGCAGATGGTTGGTATCCTGGTACTCGTCCACCATGATGTAGCGGTGCACGCGGCGCAGCCGCTCCACCAGTTCCGGGGTATCGGCCAGTCGGTCGCGCAGGCGCACCAGCAGATCGTCGTAATCGAGCAGATCGTGGTCGCGCTTCCAGGCAGCGTAGGCGTCGCGGCAGGCCTCGATCTCGGTCAGCTCGTCGAGCAGATGCGGACTCGAGCCTTCGAGCAGCTCCCCGAGCGACAAATTGCGGTTGGTGGCCGTGCTGAAGAGCGTGGCAAGAGTTTTTTTGCGGGGAAAGCGTCGCTCGCGACCGTCGAGCCCCCGTTGCGCTCGCACCAGCGCAATCACATCCTCGGAATCGCCGCGGTCGAGAATGGTGAAACGCTCGGGCCAGCCAAAAAGCGGTGCGTAACGACGCAGCACGAGATTCGCGAACGAATGAAAGGTCCCGCCCGTGACCTGCTCGAGCCCGAGTCCGCCGAGCAATTCGCCCGCCCGCCGGACCATCTCGTCGGCGGCCCGTCGGGTGAAAGTAAGCAGCAGAATTGCCGGGGCTGCGATGCCACTTTCGACCAGACGTGCCACCCGAAACGTCAGCGTGCGCGTCTTGCCGGTGCCGGCTCCCGCGACCACCAACACCGGACCTTCCAGCGTGGTGGCGGCCTCGAGTTGCGCGCTGTTCAACGCCGCGGCGTAATCGATGCGGAAGCGATTGGTGCGCGCCGGGGTGTCGCGCAGAACGTAGGTCGACACCCGCCTCGCCTAACCCTTCCCGGGGCAGCTTTCATCCACATCGAAGCGCTCTCGGGCTCTGGGAGAATCTCGTCGCACCTCGTGACACCTCTCGCCCGCTGTGTCATCGTTCGCCGCATGGCAAAATTAAATGCAATCTCCCCTGCTCTGCGGCTCGTGTTGGTTGCGTTGCTGCTTGGCGCAACCGCAACAGCGGCACGCGCCGAAACTCCAGCCGAAAAAACCGAAGGCGCCATGAACCGCGCCGGGGCAGCAACCGAGCGCGGATTGACCACCGCAGGCAAAGCCACCGGTAAGGCATTGGGTACCGCAGTCGAAAAAACGGGCAAGGGCGTCGCCTGGGCCGTAAAAAAAACCGGCGAGGGCCTGAACGCTGCCGGCAAGGGCCTGCAGGACGCCGGCAAGAAGGTCGACGGCTCGGCTTCAGAAAGTGCGCCCGCAGGCGCCGGCGAGACAGATTCGGAGAAGACGGCCGAGTGAGCCTCGCTGCCATGCAGGCCGCCCCGCCGGTTGAGATCTTGGATTTACGCGGCGTGCGGTGCCCGCTTAACTGGGCCCATGCCCGGGTCCGACTCGATGCGCTCCCGAGGGGTATGCGGCTTATGCTGCGGGTCGATGACCCGCGCGCGGTGCGCGACATCCCGCGTGCTGCCGAAGCTTGCGGTCATGTCCTGCTCGACATCGCGCCCGAGGCCGGCGGCTGGCTGATCCAAATCGAGAGATGACGAACAGTCGCAACAAGGCCGGGGCGCGTTCGATGAAGCCCTCGGGGGAATCGTTCACCACTCGCGAGCTTGCACGTCTTGCCGCCCTCTCGCCGTCCAGGGTCCGGCGTTGCGTCCAGATGGGCATGCTGAAGCCACGCCGCGGCAAACGGCAACGCTTCGAATACCCGATGCAGGATCTGCTTTTGCTGCGCGCCGCGCGCAACCTGCTCGATGGGCGCGTCGGGCCACGTCGCTTGGCTGAAATCGTCGAACGCCTGCGCGAATCCCTGCCCAAGGAACAACCGGTATCCAGCCTGCGCCTGAGCCTGAGCGGTGACCAGGTCATCGCCACCGATGGGCACCGCCGCTGGGACGTCGAAAGCGGGCAGATCTTGATGGGCTTCGAGCGCAAGCGCCGACCGCCCAGCGTCGCCGCGCTCGGCCGCGAGGCCGGACCCGAGGCCGAGGACGTGGCCTTCCGCGCCTTCGCCCGTGCTTTATTGCTTGAGAAGATTTCGAGCGAGGCCGCCCGCGAAGCGTATCGCGAAGCTCTTGTCCACGATGCCCGTGCCGTCCCCGCCTTGGTCAACCTGGGCCGACTTGAGCACGAAGCGGGTCGCCACGAGAAGGCCGAACAGCTCTACGGCGACGCCGTCCGCATCGATCCGCAGGAGGGCACGGCGCTCTACAACCTTGCCGTGCTCGCCGAGGACCGCAACGACCATCCGCTGGCGCTGCGCCGTTATCGCGAGTTGTTGTTGGTAGAACCGGGGCATGCCGACGGCCACCGCAATCTTGCCCGATTGCTGGTGCGGATGGGACGACACGACGAGGCGCGCCGTCACAACCGCCACTACCGCGCTGCCCTGCGCGCGCGCTGAGCCTGCACACGCGCGCATCCTGGCCGGCGCGCTGAGCCTGGCGGCGTGGGGAGTCCGGAAAATTAAACTTCCGCGAAAATATTAAACGCACGTCCCCTTTCAGATGCGAAGGGTTTCAGTTCATTGTGTGCGGAAGGCGCTCTCGACCTCGGCCAGAAGGTCGACAATCGGCGTCCCTCCGAGGTCGATGATGGCCGCGTGCAATGCCCCGCTGAAACGGAAAGGTGCCTCGTAGTTCGCACTCACCGCAGCGCCATCGTCATAGCCACAAGTCAGGCCGGCCCCGACAAGCGCGAAGCGGAACGGCATGGTTCGCGCGATCCGTCCCTTCCCGACCACGCGACCGTCGATGCTGAGTTCGACTTCGACTGAAGTGGCCTCGCCCGGGGTCACCACCGCCGCAAGCGTACTCCGCCCATCGGGGATGGTCGTCGATGATTCAATGGTTGTCTCTTCCAGACCGCCAAAATTATAGGTATAGCGGAGCCGGCCATTCTGGACGTAGAAGCTATAGCCACCGAAGCGGCCCCCGTGCGCGAGCAAAGTACCCTCGGCGCCGTGCTTCGGAATTTCGACGGTGGCAACGATCGAATGTGGTCGCAGCTTGGTCCCTGCCGCCACCGACTCGGGCACGGGAGCCGCGCCGGGCCGGAGCACATAACGCTGCCGCAGAGGGATGGCCAGAGGACGATCGTGCGCAAACATACGCAGCGGCACGATCGGCAGCACGCCGAAGCGCCCGGCTTCAGCCCACCACAAATCCTGCATCTGGCGCAGCTTCTCAGGATACTCGGCCGCCAGATCGCGATTTTCGGAGAAATCCCGATCGATGCGATAAAGTTCCCAGACATCCTCGGACGACGGACGCCCATGGTCGTCGCCGGGCTGGTACTTGATGCCCATGCAATGCCAGGCCACCGCCTTCCACGGCCCATGCACGATGGCGCGCGAGCCGAACTGCTCGAAGTATTGCGTCTCGCGGATGGTCGCAGCGCCGGGATCCGTCAATGTCGCAAGGAAGCTGCGGCCCGCGACCGGCTCCTGCACCACGCCGTCGAGCATTCGCGGCATCTCGACGCCGCAAAGGTCGAGCAGCGTTGCCGCGACGTCGATCGCGTGCAGGAAATGCGGCCGCACTGCACCGGGGTCGGCAATGCCTGGCCCAGCGACGATCAGAGGGTCGGCCACGCCGCCTTCGTGGGTTTCACGTTTCCAGCGCTTGAAGGGCGTGTTGCCGGCCATCGCCCAGCCCCAGGGGTAATGCGGGTAGGTGGTCGGGCTGCCCAGAGCATCGATATGCTTGAGGTTATCGGCAAGATCGTCGGGAATGCCATTGAAGAGCAGACCCTCGTTGACCGAGCCATTTGGCCCTCCCTCGGCGCTGGCACCATTATCCGAGAGAGCCAGGATCGCGCTGCGCGCCGTCTCGCCGGTCTCGTCAAGGAAGTTCAGCAGCCGGCCAAGATGGTGATCGGTGTGGGAGAGGAAGCCCGCATAGACCTCCATCATGCGGGCGTAGAGCCCGCGCTCGTCTGCAGGAAGGTTCTCCCACTGCTGAACCCAGGCCGGACGCTCGGTGAGTGCGGTTCCCTTCGGCAGGATTCCAAGTTCAAGCTGGCGGGCGTGGGTCTGCTCGCGCCAGGTGTCCCAGCCGTGATCGAAGCGGCCCCGGTAGCGATCGATCCATTCACGCGGCGCATGATGCGGCGCATGGCAGGCCCCGAAGGCGAGGTAGAGGAAGAAGGGCTTGTCGGCATCGGCCGCCCGCAGATCCGAGATCATCTCGATCGCGCGATCCACCAGATCGGCCGTCAGATGGTAGTCGGCCGGCGGCGTAAAAGATATGATTCTATTATCCACAATGAGACTCGGTGCCCATTGGTCGGTCTCGGCGCCGATGAAACCGTAGTACCGCTCAAAGCCCTGCCCGAGCGGCCAGCGATCGCGTGGCGCTCCGGCGTGCAACTCGTCGGAAGGCGCAAGATGCCATTTACCGAGAGCGAAAGTGGCCCAGCCTGCACGCCTGAGCACGTCGGGAACGAAGGCGCACGATTTCGGGATCCGACCGTGGTAGCCCGGAAAACCAAGCGCCATATCCGTGATACCGCCCATGCCGGCGGTATGGTGGTTGCGCCCGGTCATCAAACAGGCGCGCGTCGGAGAGCACATCGCTGTGGTATGAAAATTATTGTAGCGCAGGCCACGCCGAGCCAGGGCATCGAAGGTCGGGGTCTCGATGTCGGAGCCAAAACAGCCAAGCTGCGCGAACCCGACGTCGTCAAGCACAACCAGGATGGCGTTGCGGGCACCGTCGGGTGCCCGCGGGCTGATCGGCCAGGCCGGGGTCGACTCCTCCAGCGATGCGCCCACGCGCCCGGGAAACGGCTCGCCGTCTCGATAGGTCAGGATCTTCGCCATCGGATTCTTCTCCTGCGCCACGCCGGGAGGGTACGCGGGCGCCGTACTCATTCGCCGACGGCGCGCGCCCTGTCGAGCCTTGAGGTTTCATCATGCTCGAGACTGCGACCCGCGAGAAGGAGAAGGACCAGGGCGATCAGATTGGCCGAGAGACCGATCAGGAGAGCCGAGCGAAGATCACCAAGGGCGACGCTCAAGCGGCCGATCGTATAGGGCCCGAGCGCGAGCCCGATGAAGGTCAGGACCAGGAGATACGCCGCCGAGGCCACGCCACGCATCCGCGGCAGGACGAGATCCTGCACGGTCGAGGCCGCCGGTCCAAGCCAGAGCGAAGACACCACCGTCAAGGGCAAGGTCAACGCATAGACCACCAGGCGCGAGTCGGTGGTGAGCATCAGAACCGCGATGGGGAGCGGCAGGATCGCGTTCAACAGACCGACGCGCAAACGTCCCGTCGATGAGGTCGTCCGCCAACGATCGGCGAGCAAGCCGCCGAGCGTGACACCGAGCCAGCCACCGGCTGCGGCGAGGCCGCCGTAGATCAACCCCACCTCGCTGGCGCTGACGCCGTGTATCCGCATCAGAAACGGCGGCATCCAGAAACCCATGGCATATCCAGTAAATGAAAGAAATGCAAACCCCGGGACACCAAGGCGAAGCGAAGGCGTGCGAAAGATGAGCTCGAAAGCCGGCGGGTCGCGCCGCCGGAGCGATTGCGCCCAGGACACCGCGGCATAGACGCCGATTGCCAACGCCCCCCATTGGGCCGGCGAGCCGAGAAGCGACGTGCAGCCGACCGCACTTGCGACGAGGATGGTCGCGACCGCGAGGTTGAGTGCGATCGCTTTCGCACCGAACCTGCCAAGGATAATATTGAACAAGGTGAAGGGAGGCACCACCGAGAGCACCTCGCGGAAAAAGATCTGAAAAGGCGCCGTCGTAGGTGGAATGGGGCGGCCGTCAAGACCGAGCCGCAGCGGTTCCCGCAATGTCGCGACCCAGAGCGCGAGCAGAAGTCCCGGAAAACCAACCGCGAGGAACGCCACCTGCCAACCCGCCAGACCAAAGGGCGGGATCGCGCCGATCCACGCCGCGTCCCAACGGTCGACGATCAAGCCACCGAGGCCGAGACCAAGTCCGGCGCCAAGGTAGATCCCGCTCGAATAAATCGCGAGCGCGGTGGCGCGGCGTGCCGGCGGGAAAAGATCGGTCAACATCGAAAAGGCCGCCGGTGTGGCACTGGCCTCCCCCACCCCCACCCCGACGCGGGCCAGCGCGAGTTGCGTGAAATTGCCCGCAAACCCGGAAAGTGCCGTCATGCCACTCCAGAAAAAAAGCCCGAGGGCGATCAACCGCCGACGGTCCCAAACATCGGCCAGTCGGCCGAGCGGAATGCCGAAGAGGGCGTAGAAGACCGCAAACGCCGTCCCGTACAAAAACCCCATCTCGGCGTCGGTTGCACCAATATCGGCACGGATATGCTCGGCCAGGATCGATACGACCTGCCGATCGAGGAAGTTGAAAACGTAGACCAGCACCAGCACGGCCAGCGTGTAGTTGGCATAGCCCGGGCTTGAGGCTCGGCTGGCGGGCTCCTTGTGGCTGGACGACGACTGCGGCTCGGTGCGGTTCAAAGCGAGCGCAAACTAGCCCAGATCCGGCGCCCAAGGAAACGGGCGCGGCAGCTTTGACAAGACCGGGCCATGGGAATAGCCCGCAGAAGCGTTCCCTCCGGGGAGCGAAGGCAGGAGCCAATTTACACCATGGAGCAGGCGCCAAGGCGTCAGGGGGATCACCACCATCTCGGGCTGGAAATGCAGCGCCGGCAGCCTGACCGCCTTGTTCGACGGCGGGCCGCCCATGCTGATGGCCTTGAGGCACCACCCGCGACGACACGATCCCGACCTGCGGGGACTCGGACAACGGCTTCGGCCCGCTCTTCAACCTGAACCTGCCGGGTGACGGTCCGCACGAAGCTGAAGTTTTTGACGACGGTATCTCCTTCGGCAGCACAGCCTTCAGGGTCACCCGGCTCGGCGCCAACCTCCTCACCGGCAAGAGTGGCACCACCGCGCTGCTGGGGTTTCCCAATCCCGGCGAGGGCGCTTCCTTGACCTGGAACCAGCCCTCGCAGAACTGCGAGACCAGCGGAAAATGCGGCTTCGAGGCGACGCCGTCTTGCGGCCCTGCACAAACCGGGACTGGCTTCGTCTGGGCGGGCGAGATCAGCGACCCCAGCCCCACGCCCTCGGCCCAATACCAATCCAACTCGACAGGCGGAACCAACACGATCACAAGAGCAGAGGTTGGCAGCTATCAGATCACCTTCCCTGGCCTCGGCGACGCCAGCGCCGCTGGCGGCACCGTCGAGGTCAGCGCCCGGGTGGGTCCGAGCCCCGCGTCATGCAAGATTCAGTCCTGATCGTCCTTTGGCGCGGATATCAGTCAACGTGGGGTGCTTCGATCTGGCCGGCGCCGTCCTCGACAAGAAGTTCAACGCCCTATTCACCCGACCCCAGGCGGGTACCGGGCCGGCGTATCTATGGGCGAACGATTCCGTGACCGCCTCCTTCACGCCAGCCCTCACCTGCCAGGGCAACCCGACGGGTGGCGTAAATACCATAGTACGAACGGTACCGCCTCCCGTGCGACGTTCTTCCCCGGCCCGGCAGGCTCTCAGGGAACGGCCATGGTCACGGCCTACGGGGCGGGATCGGAGCGCTGCGTGGTGGGCGGTTGGATCAGTTCGGCCGCCGACGAGGTCGTCACCGTGTAGTGCTTCGACTCGGCTGGAGCAGCCGTCGACGCTCGTTACGTCGGCTCGTTCATCCGGTAGCTGGCAAGTCCTTCATCTCGATCGCCCAGCCGTCGAGCACACGTTCACCGCGTTGATTGCGGCAGACCGTGCGGCAGCGCAGCCAGCGCTGTCGCATAAGGATCTCGACCACCTCGCTGGTCGCGGTGATGGTATCGCCAACGAAGACCGGGCGCAGAAAACGCACGCTCTGTTCGATCGAAATCGCGCCCGGCACGCCGAGCAGGCTCGCATTCGCGGCCGAGAGCAGGCTCGCCGTGAGCAGGCCGTGCACCACTGGCCGACCGTAGCGGCTGGCTGAGGCCTCCGTGCCCTCGAAATGAGCGGGATGACGATCGCCGGTCAGAGCGGCGAAAGCCTCGACTTCGGCTTCATCGATCGTACGCGTCACGCTGGCGCGGTCGCCGACGCGGAAAGCCTCGAAGGGTTTATCGGCGTAACCGTCCATCGCGCCGCCCGTTTCCGCTCAGCCGGGCCTGGAAGCGACGTCGGCCGGCCCGCCGAGGCAGGCGACAACGATTGCCATCAGGTCGTCAAGCGTATGCGCTTCGGCCATCGCCTCGGTCGGCACGCGGATGCAAAAAGCATCATCGAGAGCCGAGGCAATTTCGACCAGGCTCAGCGAGTCAAGGGTCGCGATCTCCTCCAGCCGGGAGGCGGCACCAAGAGCCTCGACCTCGCGGCCAACCACCTGGGCGACCACCGCAACAACCCGCTCCCGCAGCGTCGTCTCGAAACTTCTGCCCAACGCTTCCCCCTCTTTCTGGGTCCCCTCGTCAAAGTCGCACCGAACGGGCTGGTCTGCTCCCGCGCCGCCGCCACGGCCAAGCTGATTAGGCCAGTCCCGGAGGTGCCGCAACGCAGCTCGCTCTGGGAGCTGATCTCGGCCGAGGCTCTTGAGATAGGCCCGAGTCGGCGATGATCCCGGACGCATGAGACCGGGGGACCCGAGCCGATCCGAGCGGCGTAGCCTCGACCCGTGCCCCCCGCGAATCTACCGCAGAAAACTGGCGTGCCAGCCCGGGAATCGGGAGCCGAGGGCCAAGCCCTGGCCTGTGCGCGCAGCTTCGTCCTGCACGGATTCGACGCCCAGCCAATTGAGATCGAAGTGGTCTTCTCGGGGGGCTTACCGCAGTTTCAACTCGTCGGCCTGCCCTCGGCGGCCGTGCGTGAAAGTCGCGATCGGGTCCGCGCCGCCCTCTCAAGCAGCGGGATCGAAATCCCGCCCGGTCGGGTCACCGTCAACCTTGCACCGGCCCATTTGCGCAAGGACGCCACCTGGCTCGATCTTCCTATCGCACTCGCCCTTGTTTCGGCGCTCGGCCGCTTGCCGCCAGCGGCACTCGCAGCCTTACCCGCGGTGGGCGAGTTGAGTCTCGATGGCAGCTTGCGGCCGCTGCGTGGCGCGCTCGCCGTGGCATTGGCTTGTCGGCGCCTCGGCTGCCCAAGCCTGCTCGTCCCCGCAGCGTCGGCGGCCGAAGCGGCTTGCGTGCCCGGCATCGAGACCTTTGGCGCCCGGAATCTGACGGCGGCCATCGAACATCTCGACGGCTCAGTACCTCTGACGAAGGTTATCCATCGCACCCAGGATTCAACCCTGAGCGCCCGAGATCAGAGCGATGCTTCGCAACCCGACCTGGCCGAAGTACGCGGCCAACATTTCGCCAAGCGCGGCCTCGAAATCGCGGCCGCCGGTTTCCACAACCTGCTCATGATCGGCCCCCCTGGGTGTGGCAAGACCATGCTGGCCCGTCGTTTGCCAGGAATCCTGCCCGCCTTCGGCCCCGAAGAATGTCTCGAAGCCAGCGCCATCCATGCGGTGGCGGGACTGCTCGGCGACGGCCTGCTGCGGCAGCGCCCCTTTCGGGCGCCACACCACACCTCCTCGTCCGCGGCCCTGATCGGCGGCGGCAATCCCATCCGGCCAGGCGAGGTCACCTTGGCACGACACGGCGTTCTCTTCCTCGACGAGCTACCAGAATTCCCGCGTGACGCGCTCGAATCGCTGCGCCAACCCCTGGAAGAAGGCTTCGTCGTCATCGCGCGCTGCGGCGATCGGCTGCGCCTGCCCGGTGCCGGGCTGGTGGTCGCGGCCATGAACCCCTGCCCTTGCGGTCTCGCCGGCGACCCGCGTCAGCACTGCATTTGCGCGAGCGGCGCACCGGCGCGCTATCGCAAGCGGATTTCGGGTCCCTGGCTCGATCGCATGGACCTTCAAGTGGTTGTGCAACGGCTCGACGCGCGCGCCCTCGCTGGCCCGGCTCCCGCGGAGTCCTCGACCTCGATCGCCAAGCGGGTGGCGGCCGCTTTCGCCCGGCAGCAAGCCCGCAATCCAGGCGGCGTGAGCAACGCGCGGCTCAGCATGACGGAGCTCGCGACTGCCGCTGCGCTCTCGTCTGACCTCGAAGAAAGACTGATCGACGCTGCCGAGAAGCTCCAGCTATCGGCCCGCGCCATGGTGCGCATCCGTCGCGTCGCCCGCACCATCGCCGACCTCGAGGGCGCAGCGACCATCGCGGGGCACCACCTCGACGAGGCCCTGTCGCTGCGACTCGAGGTCAGCCTCGGCTGAGTCTCGGCTATTCAGTTATGGACAGAGCACGGGAGCGGCGTCATCTTCCAACCATTGTCGATTCCGACACCGGGCCACGCGATCGCGAAAACAACGAAGCCCTGCCTGGCCTCGACGAGGACCAGCCGGTCCCCGATTCCGAGCCACGCTGCGGCTGGTCCCGGCAGCCGGTTCAAACACCACCGTCGAGCCGACCGTCAGCAGCTTGCTCTTCGATCCGGTGCCCGGAAACGGGACGGCGAACGTTACGACGATTCTGCTCGCCGCGCCGCAACAGCACCCGGCGCTGCTGTCCGCCCGGAAACGGGGCGGCGAACGTTACGACGATTCTGCCCCGATCTCGTCAACGCGCCCGATGCCCGCAAGTGGCATCGGGCGCGGCTTGTCGCCTCAAAGGACCGCAGCCTGGGTCCGCATCCTGCGCATTTCAGCCGCAAGCATGGCGGCGCTCCCCGCGACAGCATACGAACGCTCCCGCTATGTCGCACTCGCATAGGGGCCTGGAGGCTTACCCAGGTGCACAACCGCAGCGCGACCGGATGGCCGCAGTGGCACGGTTCGCACCCCACGCCCAATGCCCCGCCCTGTTTCTCCTCGCCCTGCTCGGCCTCGCTTTCGGCTGCGCCGAGCGCGGCTGGCTGGCAGCGCCCGTGCCAGAGCCGCTGGTGCTGCACGCCGACGGCCGCTGGCTGCGCGATCAACGCAACCGCGTCGTGCTGCTGCGTGGCGTAATTATAGCAATTGATCCGGTGCAGACGATCCTCGATATCGAGCCGGGGCGCGAAGCCTTCCGCGCGCTTCAGGCACGCGGCGTCAATCTCCTCCGGATCGTCGTGCCATGGGGCGCATTGGAACCGCAGGCGGGCAGCCTCTCGCTCGAGATCCTGCCGCGTGCGGTCGACCCGCTGATCCGGCTGGCCAGTGCGCACGGCATGACGGTCGTGCTGGCGCTCGATCTCTTTGATCGCTCGCCCTGCGAGGCTGCTCCCTCGCCCGCGCCCGGCTGGGCCTGCCCCGTCCAGCTTGACGATCCCATGACCAGCGAAGCCGCCGCCTGTGCCTTCTGGCGGGCCGATTCCTTCGAGGGTGGTGGGCCGCTGCGTGCCCACGTCGCCGAGCTATGGCGGTATCTTGCCGACCATTATCGCGACGATGCCCGGGTTTTCGCTTTCGACCCCATCGACGAGCCAGCCACACCCGCCTGCCTGAGGGCGGAGGATTTCGCCCGCGGAACTTTGAGGGCGACGCAGGATGAATTCGCGCGCTCAATCGAGGCCACCGGTGCGCGCCAACTCCTGTTGACCGAACCCCCGGCGGGGACGGCCCTCTTCGAAACCATGCCGCTGGTCGAGCATCCTTCCGGAGAGCAACACGAGAGGCAGGGCCTTCAGCCCGAGCCCCTGTGGGAGGCACGCCCGGATCTTTCACCTCTGGTCCTGTCGCCACACCTGCAGGCCGGCAGCCGAGGCGGACCTGAAGGCCACGTCGGAGCACGCATGGCGAGCGCCATCCGGGCCGCCGGTCCCTCGGGGCTCGTCCTCTTTGGCGTGGTGGGGGCCAAGCTGGCCCAGAGGTCGGACGAACGTCAAGGCATTCGCGCGAGTTCGCCCGAATTTCTCACCAACGCCCTCAAAGCTTTGGACCGGACCTTGACCAGCGGCGCGATCTGGCCAGGCACCGACGATAGGGTCCGGGGAGAACGCCGCGAGCCGGCCGCCCGAACGCTATCAACCATTGAATCAATCGCCAAGAACCCCGCTCTCGCCGAGGTCCTTCTGCGTCCCTTCGCACAGCGGGTGGCCGGGCTGCCGCAATTCGTGCGATGGGATCCTCGGCGCCGCCTCTTTCATCTTGCCCTTCGGGACGACCCGCTGAACAGCGTGCGCGACCCGAGCGTGATCCATCTGCCCGACGGTCTCTACCCTGAGGGCTTCGATGTTCGCCTCACGCCGTCAGGGCGTTGGCGCTTCGACCAGAAGACCCGATCTTTGCTGATCTACCGCAGCCGCTGGGACGAGCACCTGATCGTGCTTGCGCCGCGCGGCGGGCTCCCGGCAGCGGTCCCCGCCAAACCCGCCCGTTTGAATTGACCGGGGAGATTCGGGTCGGTAGCGCCCGAGAATGGATGAAGTCGGCCTGGTGCTTGTGCTCACCACCTTCGATGATCCGCAAGACGCGGCGCGCGTCGGCCGAAAACTGGTCGAGGATCGCCTCGCTGCCTGCGCGACGCGCGTGCCAGGCGCGACGGCCACCTACTGGTGGCAGGGGCAGATCGAGGAAAGCTCAGAAATCCTGCTTCTCCTGAAGACCACGGCCGAGCGACACGACGCCCTGATCGAGACCCTGCGCGAACTCCACCCCTACGAGGTGCCCGAAATCGTCTCCTTCATCCCGACTTCGACGAACAAGCCCTATATGCGTTGGCTGGCAGAAAGCCTGGCTTCCGCCTCGCCCAGCGGCGGCGGCAGACGTCCGGGCGGCGCCACCTGATGCCCCGGCCGAAGGAAATTGCCCATGATCGATTGATACGCCTCGCACGGGGTCCAGCACTGTGGGCAATCGCCTTCCCAGATTTCCCGCTGGGTTTGAACCGATTCGGGCTTTCGCCAGACCTCTCGTAAATCATAATTGACATCGCGCAAATTGCCGAGTTTGCGGTCGTAGATCGTGCACGGAAACACATTGCCGAAGGAATCGACGAAGCAGGACGTCGAGAGGGCGTGGCAGCGCATCGGGGTGCGTGCGTCAAGCAGGTAGGACTCGACCTTCTGCTGGTACTTCCGCTCGAGGTAACCGACAGGTCCGCGCGGCAAGCCCCGCAGCCGGGCAACGTCGCGCACCGCATCCAACAGGGCTTGTGGCGCAACGTGGCTGCGCAGGCCGAGTTCGGAGTTGCGCAGGTACATCGGCGATTCGTGCACGATATTGACGTGAAAATCGCGATAGGTAAGCCCGGGGATCGCCCGCTCGGCTGCGGCGAACGCCTGCGGAAAATGGTCGACGTTGCGCCCGGAGAGCGTCATTCCGAGGACGACCTCGACGCCTTTGATTTCGCGCAGACGACGGAAGGTCTCCATCTGCCGCTGCCAGCCGCCCTCGATGCCGCGGATTTCGTCGTTGGTCTGCTCGTCGCCATCGGTCGAAACCGTGATGATCAGCTTTTCGGGCCGACGCGCGACAATCGCTTTTGTATATTCGACGATCTTGTCGCTGAGGTAGCCGTTGGTCGGATAGTGCAGCAGCAGGAGATTGGGATTGTGTTCGATCACCGCGCTGGCGACTTCGACAAAATCCTTACGCAGGCTGACCTCGCCGCCGGTCAGATCGACCCAGAGGAAATCGCGCGAGCGCTTCATGAATTCGCGGATCTCGTCGATGCGCAGTTCGTCGCGCGGCTTCATCTGCCAGATGTTGCAGGTCTGGCAGCGGTAGTTGCACCAATAGGTGATGCAAAAGGTCAGCTTGAAGGGGTGGTCGAGCCGACCGTAGTTGGCGCGAAAGGCCTTCCAGGCGAGCGCGCCGTAGGACGAGAGCTTCACGGGTTGATTCTCGCCGTCGCTTCGGTCCCAGGCAAGCCCCTCTCTGCGCGAGGGAATAGCCGGGCAAAAGCCTGCGAAATATGCGACACGCCAGCGGGCGCAGCAGGGCAGAGCGCAAATGCGCCCAGGGTGCCGCGACGCAGTGCCCTCACGTCAGTGCCTCCAACACTCGCAAGGGCAGGCTCAATTTCGGTGTCACGCTCTGCCAGTTGCGAAGATACCAATCGTAAGCGTCGCAGGTGATCGTCACGTTGTTGCCGCGCGGATCCCAACCGAGGCGTTCGCGCGCCCGGCTGATATCGAGAATGAAATTGGCGTCGGCCAGCAGATAATGCTCGGGCACGATGGGCGACAGACCAACCAGATTCAGTGCCCGAGCGGCATTGCGGAGCAGTGCCGCCGGGAACGAGGTGATCGGCGATGCCACTCTGGCATGACGGAGCAGGGCCTCGACCTGTTCGCGCACGGTCGGCACGCTGCCGGGATCGGAACCGATATTGACAACAAGTCCGTTGGTGCCGGCTGTGGTTGCGCCCGAGATCGCCGCCTGCGCAACATCGGCAGCCGCCACCATCTGCACCCGGTTCTCGCCCCGTCCGAGCAGAAAGATACGCCGCCTGCGTCGTACCCAATCGAAGAGCAGCACGAAAACGCCAGTCATGCCGTCGCCGAAAAGACTCATCGGTCGCAACACGACGACATCGAGGCCGTCTTCGACGGCCTGCCGGCAGAGCCCCTCGGCTTCCAGCTTCGAGTGGCCGTAGGCGCCGATCGGTCGCTTCGGGTGGTCGTCCTCGTCGACCAGCGCCGTCACAGGCACGCCGTAGACCGCCGAACTCGAAATGAAAACCACCTTGCCGACGCTCTCGGCACGCGCCGCAGCCAGCACGTTCGCCACGCCCTCGAGGTTCATGCGAAAGATCTCGTCCTCGGAGAACGAAGCGAACTGCGGTTTCATGCGTTGTCCGGCGGCCAGGTGGTAGACCACATCGACGCCGGCACAGGCGCGACGCAGAGCAGCGGAGTCGCGCATATCGCTATGGTGCTCCTCGAAGGCGCAGTCGGGCGCGGCCTCGCGCAGGCGCGCGCGCAAAGTCTCGGGCGCCGGCACCAGATCGAGGAAACGCAGCGCGTCGCCGCGTGCCGCGAGTTGCGGCGCCAGGGCGTGCCCCAGCACACCCGACGAGCCCGTGACCAATGCCTTCACCGCGCGATCCCCCTCATCCGGGCAGTCCCCTGCCCGTCCAACCTTCGTTCAGCCGACGCGAGCGCGCCGCATGCCCCGGTTCCTGAGCCACGCAACCCCACCCCAGGCCGGCCCGGCCTTCAGCCGACGCGGGTCTTGTCATACCCTTATTTCCCTTGCCTCGACGGGTTGCGTCGATCCCGGGCCGACGCGCAGCAATCCTGCCTCGAGACGGGCCAGCACCGCGCTCACCTCGATCGAGCGCATGCACACCGGATCGACGCAGCGACTCATTTTCAAATTGTAGTTGGAAAGGCACGGGCTGCAGTAGAGTCCTTCCCAGAAGACCACATCGTGTGGACCACGCGGGCCGTAGGAACGCGGTGCCGTCGGCCCGAAGAAGGCCACCACCGGCGTGCCCACCAGGCCAGACAGATGCATGACCGAAGTATCGTTCGAGACGACGAACTCGGAGGCTTCGATCAAGGCCAGCAGTTCACCCATGCCGAGCCGATCGCAGGCCGATTTCGCGTATACTTTCTCGCGCATCTCGGCAAGCACCTTGTCGATCAAGACCGACTCTTCGGCCCCGACCCCGGTGAAAACGATCCGCGCCCCGTGGCGTGCGATCAAGGCATCGGCAAGGGCGGCAAAACGATCGGCCGGCCAACGCTTGAGCGCGATCCGATCGAAGTTCGGTCCGGTGCCGACGTGCAGAGTGAGCAGCCGCGCGCGCGGCTCGCCCGCTTCCAGTCCGATCTCCGCGAGACGCGATTGCAATCGCTGCCGATCATCGTCGTCAATTGCAAGTGGGCTGGCGTGCGTCGGCGCCCCGATCCCGAGCGGCGCCGCCAGTCGGAGAAAAATATCGGCCATATGGTCGGTATCGGCGTAGGCGACGCGGTGCGAATAGAGCCAGCCTCGTGCCTGGCCCTCGGTATTGAAGCCGATCCGCACGGGTGCGCGGGTCAAAAAGGCGAAAATCCCGGAGAGCTTCATGAACTGCTCAAAATCGAGCACGGCGTCGTAGCGCCCGCTCCAAAGCCGTCGGAACAAGGCAACCACCGAGCGTGCGAAATCGGCAAAGCCTCCGACCCTGACCGACAACACCTCGCGCACCAGACCGCTGCGACGCAAGAGTTCAGCGTTACCTGGCAAAGTTAAAAAATCGATCTCGGCGATCCCTGCCTCGCGCAGCGCCGTCAAGGTCGGCACGATCAGGGCGACATTACCAAGGCCATAGAACTTGACCGCCAGCACCCGCCTTGGCTGTTTTGGACGCGAGCCGATCCGCGGTGGCGTCGTGCCGCGCAGCGGCGGCACGACCATCACGCCGCGGAGGACGCCGAGCAGGCGCCCGATCAGCCAGAGCACGTAACAGACCGCGTACCCGCCCCAGCGGTCGACATAGCGTGCAAGGCGGAGGTTCATGGCTCGGGGCGAAGCGCGACGAGCCCATATGCACCCGTCGTCTCTCGGGCATTCGAGTACCACAACCAACCGCTCCACTCGACAGGAGATTCCATAGACCCCCGGCCAAGGCCCCTCGGAGCGGCTCCGATCGCAATCGGAGCCCCGGCACGAGGCTCGTCATGGGCGAACCTCCTCCGCCCATGCGGATCGTGGCCCCCTGTGCCTCTTTGGACCTCTTGGCCCTGCCGGCAGATTTCGACGTAATCTGCCGACATGGCTGGCACCCCGCCCCCTGCGCATGGCTCTCAAGGAAAAGATCCAGGCGGAAGCCGCGACACGGAACCTTCGCGGATTTGCACGCTTCGTCCCGGTCGCGGGACTCTTCCATGGCCAGGTGCTCAACATCTGCAGCCTTGCCCGTGATGCCGGAGTCGCCCGGACCCCGGGACGGAGCTGGCTCGGCATCCTCGACGACACGCTCTTCACCTTCCGTTTGAAATCCTCAAGGCGTTGGAAGCCCGAGTTCCTCGAGGGCCTGCGGTGAGTCGCGGACCTGCCTGGTGTAACCCGCCGCCTGGTGGTGTACCTCGGCGCCGAGCCGTTGCGGGCAGTAAAAAGGAATCGAGGTTCTGCCGCTCGCGTCCTTCCCCGAAGATCTCAAGCGCGGGTTCGACTGAGGCCGGGCGGAAAATGACGGGCGCAAAGGAAACCGCGCAAAAGGACAGAAAAAATGAAGGACAAAGTCTACATTCTCGGCGGCCATCAAACCGATTTTGCCCGCAACTTCGCCCGTGAGGGATTCGAGATCGCCGACCTCTTCCGCGAGACGCTCGAGGGCGGACTGGCGGCCTGCCAGCTCGATCCCGAGGCGATCGAAAGCGCGCATGTCGGCAACTTCACCGCCGAACTCTTCTGCAATCAGGGTCATCTTGGGGGCTTCTTTGGCACCGCCAATCCAAAACTCATTGGTGTCCCCGCGGCGCGCCATGAAGCCGCCTGCGCCTCGGGCTCGATCGCGCTGCTCGCCGCCTCGGCCGAGATCGAGGCTGGGCGTTATGGGCTGGTGGCGGTGCTCGGGCTTGAGATGATGCGCAATGTTCCAGGCGCCCAGGCCGCGCAGTTCATCGGTGGCCCAGCCATGTGGAGCGGCCACGAATGTCTCGACATCGCCGCCCCCTGGCCATATATGTTCTCCCGGCTGGGCGACGAATACGAGCGCCGCTTTGGTCTGAAGCACCAGCACCTGGCCGCGATCGCCGAAATCAACTTCGATAACGCGCGGCGCAACCCCAACGCCCAGAGCCGAAGCTGGTCGTTCACGGCGGCGAATTTCAGCGAGGACGACCACGCCAACCCCATCATCGAGGGCCGAATCCGCCGCACGGATTGCAGCCAGATCAGTGATGGCGGGGCGATCGTCTTCCTGGCCAGCAGGGAGCGCGCGGCGGCTTATGCCCAGGCGCGCGGCCTGCA